>JAJXYI010000006.1 GCA_021780625.1 bacterium
TCGGTCCGGCGCTGAAGGCCGATCCGAGGCTCTGGAGCGCCACAGTGCGCGCAAATCTCGACGCCACCTATTTCGCCCTGCGGGCACTGAGCCCTGGACTCCGGGCCGCAGCGCGGCGCGGCAAGATCGTCTGCCTGTCGGGCGGCGGCGCCACCAAGGCCCGCCCGCGTTTCGCCGCCTACGGCGCAGCAAAGACCGGCATCGTCCGCCTTGTCGAAACCCTCTCCGAGGAGGAAGCCGACGGCAATCTCGACATCAACGCCCTCGCCCCGGGAGCCATCGCCACCGCGATGACCGACGAAGTGCTCACCGCCGGTCCCGAGGTCGTCGGCGAGGCCGAGTACCAGGCCGCCCTCCGGGCCAAAAAAGCCGGGACCGCGCCGCTCGAGCGTGCGCTCGATTGCGCCGAATGGATGCTCTCCGCCGCGAGCGACGGCATCAGCGGCCGCCTCATCAGCGCGCAATGGGACCCCTGGGAAACGCTCGGCGCGCGCCACGCGGACATCGCCGACAGCGATATTTACACCCTGCGCAGGATCACCCCCGCCAAACCGGCGGAGCGCGACCTCCCTGGCTCAAAGCCCGGAGCTTGAGCGCGACAGTCGGGGTTCCGGCGCGACGCCGCGGCGCCGGCGATCAACCTGGATTCGGTGATTGAATGGAACAGAAGGCAACGAAGAGAACGAAGAACAAACCGCTTACCCCAGGATCGAGAACGTTGATCTGTTCACCGTTTGGGTGAGTCGACTCTGGCTCGGTGTGAGTTCGTGTAATCGCTTGGCTCGGCCTTCTTTATTATCTTCGTTTCCTCCTATAACGGCGTTTTTCAGGATCAATTCCGATCCTGCTCGGCCTCGGAGCAGATCGCGCGCAGCAAAGACCTGCTCCCGGGGAGGTCCTGCGACAGCTCCCAGATCATGACGCCCCCGCCCTGCGCGAGCGCGAGCCGCGTCTTGGCACGGACCGTACGGAGCCCGTTGTAATGAATGTCGTGGAATTCGTCCTTCTCCGGGTCGCCACCGGACTCGACGATCCGGGAGTATCCGACGTAGCCGGGCCGCCCGTAAAACGGCACTCCCAACACAGCCTTCTCCTTGGGCAACCCGCGCGAACGCCAGTATGACAGGGAGTCCTCGGCAAGTTTGATCGGCGAATGCGCCGCACCCTCGCCGCCGTCGTAGGCCATGAGGTTGAGAAAATCCACGCATGAGAACACTCCGCTCGGAATCGAGTCCCCGTCCCCGCCCAGCGCGGGCACCGCGGCGGTCAGCAGCAGGCCCCGCGCGTGCAGGGCCGCGCCCAGCTCGCTCATCAGCGCGGCGTAATGAGCCGGATTGTCGCCACCCTTCGGATACTCCCAGTCGATGTCGATGCCGTCCAGGCGGTGCGCCTTCACCAGCGCAAGCAATGCCACCACGAAGCGGGCCCTCGTCCCCGGGGTCGCGGCCAGCCGGTCGAATCCGGGATTCCTGCCATCCTGCCAGCCGCCGACCGACAGCAGGACATGAACTCCCCGCGCATGGGCGGCTGCGACAATGCGGTCCAGCACCTCCGGATTCCGAAGCGGGCGCAGCGTTCCGTCGCCCCGGTCCTCCGGCAAGGCGAAGGCGTACATCAGGTGCGTCAGGCAGCGGTAGTCGATTGTCGCAGGGTCACCCGTCCAACTCGGCCAGTAGCCGACGATTTTCGCCCGAGCGAACCCGGTCGGCATGCAGGCGGCAAACGCCAGCACCGAAGCGACCAAGGGAAGCAGTCGTGAGTGGCTCATCCTAAATTACCCGGTTGTATTTGAATCACAGAGACACCCACCTTCGCCAAGGCTACGGCGGACGAGCAGAGAACACAGAGAAATGCGGTTGGGCTGGAAATTTGTATCGAATCTCTTTCACCTCCGAGGTGAGCGCCGATTCCGCCGCTTGCTTCGGTCTCAGCCTCTGTGATCTCTGAGTCTCTGTGGTTCAATTGCGGTCTTTAGGCGTCGCACCCACCGACTCCCACTTCGTCGCGTTCAGCTTCAGGTCCGGATGCGAGACGAACAGGTGCCACAGCACCGCCTGGAAGGCCTCGGTGTGGGGGGTGATGTTCTCCGGGTTGACCACAGGGACGATCACCCGCGCGTCGGCCATCGCGCCGGCGTAGCCGCCGTCCTTGCCGACGACCGCGATCACCCGCGCACCGACCTTTTTCGCGAGCTGTACGGCATGCACCAGATTCGCGGAGATGTTCTTCTCCAGACTCCCTCCGCCCACCGAGAAGACGAGCAACGCGTCGCGCGCCGAGAGGCGGCTGGTCACGAGCCAGGCGGCGAACACCGTCGCCCATCCCTCGTCGTTGGTCCGTGCGGTGAGCTCGGAGACGTTGTCGGTCGGCGCATAACACTCGATGCCTGCGATCTTGCGAAAATCGTTCACCGCGTGGCTCGCGTTCGCCGCGCTTCCGCCGACGCCTAGGATGAACAGCCGCCCGCCACGCTCGCGCACCACACGCAGCTCCGCGACACACGCTTCACAATCGGTCGGATCAATTCGCGCCACGATCGCCGCGGTCTCAGTCAGGTGCTGGCTGGAATAGGACATGCGGGGTTAGAAAAGCCTCAATCCGGCCCGTCGAAAAGTCGAAAACCGCCGCTTCACCGCTTCACCGGCTGCGGTCGACCATCGGGACCGATCGCCACATAGGTGAACACGCCCTCGGTCACTTTCACGGGCTCGCCGTCCGTCTTCCGGTTCACCCACACCTGGACATCGATCTTCA
>JAJXYI010000068.1 GCA_021780625.1 bacterium
CTGGGCGCTCTTGGTGTCGTCGCCGATCGTGGTCTGAAGCGAACCCACGGACTCGCGCACCGACTGGATCTTCGAGGCAAATTGAGGGGCCAGCTTGTCGAGCTGGGTATTGACGAGGTCGTTCCTTTGCTGGGCATAGCTGACCACCTTGTCGAACGACGCGACGTAGGTGTGGCAATCGTCGAGCAGCTTCGCGAGGAGCTTCATCTTCGCGGGATCGGCCAGGGACGCGTCGAGGTCGGCGGCCTGCTTGAGCTCCTTCTGAATCACCGCCACCTCCTTTTCGAGGTCGGTGAACGACGCCTTGGCCTTGGCGGCGATGGCGGGGTCGGAGGTCAGATGGAAACTGTTCACCGCGGTGAGGCCCTCGAAGAGGCTCTGGAGCGCGGACGAAGTCTTGAACGACGCGCTCATGTCGCCGCTCTGGCGGGCCGAGGCCAGCATGCCCTTCAGGGCTTCGATCATCTCGGCTGACTTGGGATCGAGCACCTGGGAGACCTCCTGGTTTCGCAGGTTGCGAAGCTGCACGATCTGACGAAATGCCTTGTCGTACTGCGTGAACAGCTTCTGCGCATCGGAAAGCTCCGCCGAGCGCTCGGGATCCGTCACCGTCGTGGACGACTGCGCGAACACGTTCTGCAGCGCCTTCTGTTCCTTGTCGTACGCCGCGAGCGCCGAGTCGCTTCCGCTCACGAGATACTCGTTCACGTCCATCCGCAGCGAAAGCATCGAAGCCTCCATCTGCGAGACGAGGTTGGTCTCCGCCGTGCTGGCCGAATACTGGTCCAGCCCCTGGCCCGATTTTTTCAGGGCGATGCGGGTGATGACAGCGACAACGCAAAAGATGAACAGAACCGCCGCAAAGCCTGCTGCGATGCGACGGCCAATCGTCAAGGAACGAAGTTTCATGGATACTGGAATGAGGCGACTAGTGTGTGACGGGGTGGAGATGGGGTGGCTCGGACGGTCTACTCGTCGTCGAGATTAAAGCGAATCGGAATGGTGACCCGGCATTTCACGGGTTTTCCGCCGACCTGGGCCGGACGGAACTTCCATTGCGAAATCGCCTTGATCGCCGATTCGTTGAACCCCGAGTTGGTCGACTTCTTGACCTCCGGATCGACGACATTGCCGTGTTCGTCGATGACGAAGGTCACCGCGACGATGCCCTCGACACCATCGCGCTTGAGCTCGAAGGGATACTCCGGGCGCAAGGTCCTGATGGGAGATGGCTTAACGTCGACGTGGGTATAGACGCCGTCGGCTGGCTGGGCACGCAGACCTGAGATCAGTCCGAGGAACAGGAGGAGATACGATAAACGGAGCAGCATGCTAGGATATGAATGGGAACAGGTTTTCTAATAACTAGGTGACCAAATCACATAACTCACTCGACGCACAAGGATGCATGCCACCGGCACAGGCAGGAGTGGGGTTGCAGCCATGATGCGTAAACTCGTTGGGTTCCAATACTTCGCGGTAGGGCGTGACGATCAGGATCCGACGAGCTCATTGGGTATATCGGCTCAAGTCAGCGAGACTGAAGCGCCGCATGTGCAGCGGAGACTGAAACATATTTCTCAGCCCAACCCTTGAGCTTGGACTGCTCCTCGGGACTCAGCGTCCGCACGACTTTGGCAGGCGAGCCGAGTACCAGGGAGCCGGGGGGAATGGTCGTCCGGGGGGTCACCACAGCCCCTGCGCCGACGATGCTTCGGGCTCCGATGACCGCGCCATCGAGCACGGTGGAGCTCATCCCGATCAGGCACTCATCCTCGATGGTGCAGGCGTGCACGATCGCGGCGTGCCCAATGGTACAGTAGCGGCCTATGACCGCGTCGAGATCGTCGGCCAGGTGCACCACGACGTTGTCCTGGATATTGCTTCCCTCCCCGACAATGATTCGCGCAATGTCCCCGCGCAGGACCGCGCCGTAGAAGACGCTGGACTTGGGTCCCAGCGTGACATCCCCGACCACCGTGGCATTGGCTGCCACGAAATTGGCCCGGGCAATGTCTGGAGTGCGCCCGAGGTGAAGGGCGAGTCGATCTTCGACAGTCATACCGACCATTCTCAGTCCGGATGGGCCACGGCAAGCAATCGCTGCCATGAATTTAGCAGATATTTACAGACCTTTTACTCCAAAGAAAATTCCGGCTGGCCGTACCGTCGCTCCGCCTCAGCCAGCGTCGATTTCATGCCGTACTCGGACAACAGCCGGCAAAATCCGGCAAAATCGAGGGTGCCCGCGGCGGCGTTTCCGACCGACAGGGCCAGGTTGAGCGTGGTGAGCTTCAGGTTCAGGCGCAGCCGGTCCGCAGCCTCCGCGATCGGAGCGCGGAATCGCACGGGTTCCACTTCGCCGGCGTGCGCGATAATGCCCTCGAGCGATCCGAAACGGTCCAGCCACTTGGCCGCCGTCTTGGGTCCCACGCCCTCGAGGCCGGGGATGTTGTCCGAGGTATCCCCGACAAGCGCGAGGTAATCGGCGATCTGGGTCGGCGGAACGCCGAATTTCTCCTGGACACCCGCGGCATTCATGCGGCGCCAGCCGATCTTGGGATTCGCCGACGGAGGCGGCAGGAGAATCCAGATCCGATCCCCCACGATCTGCGCAAAGTCCTTGTCCGAGCTGGCGATCACGGCCTCGCCCCCGCTCCTCGCGACGGCAATCGCCTTGGAGGCGAGCAGGTCGTCGCTCTCGACGCCCTCCTGCTCCACGCCGACCAGGCCCATCGCCCGTGTCAGCTCCTTGATGACCGGGATCTGCCGCTGCAGCGCCTCGGGCATCTCTTCGCGCTGCGCCTTGTATTCCGGGTGCAGCGCCAGCCGGTCCTGGGCGCCGCCCAGATCGAAGAAAACCAGCGTGGCGTCGGGCTTCTCCTCGTCCTGCATGCGCCAGATCGACTTCACCCAGCCGTGCAGCGCGTTGGTCGGGAACCCGTCGGCCCGGTTCAACTCAGGAATCGCGAAGAAACAACGGTAAGCGAGATTGAAGCCGTCGATCAGCAGCCACTTTGCCATGGGGCGGAGGCCGGTGAACGGCTCAGACGTTGATCGCGCGCTTGACGCGCTCGAACATGGTCTCGACCTCGCGTGCGCAGGCCTGGAGCATCTCGGCGTCCATCTCGAGTGCGACCAGCGCCGCGTCGTGATTCTGCCAATACGTCGTCTCGCCGGGCAGCGCGCCGTTGATCTGCGCCGATACGACCGCGGCCAGGTGCATCAGGTAGGGGAGCGGCTCGTCGCCCGAGGGCTGGCAGTGCAGCTTGATGCCGTCCAGCAGGTGCTGCGGCATCTTCCAGCTCTGCATCAGGAACACCGCAGCATCGAGGCTCGAGAGCCCGAAGGCCTCCTTCTCCCACAGCAGGAGTGGTTTGCCCTCGCCGGAGTCGAGGTAGCTCTTCCACAGCATGGGGCGGTCGACCAGGATGCGATGGAGGGTGACCTTGCCGACCGAGCGAAGAAGGCCCGCCGTGTACGCCGTGCGCACGTCGCCGAAGGCGTGCCGGTGCGTGAGCCACTCGCAGGCGAGGGCGCTGCAGAGCGAGTCGCTCCAGAAGAGGTCTCCACTGATTCCATACACCGACAGGAAATTCGCGCAGAGCTGCTGGGCCGCCACCATGCCGACGAGCCGGTTCACCTCCCGGAAACCCAGGCGCGTGATCGCCTCGTTCAGGTCGCTGCACGGGGTGCGGAAGCCGTAGAAGGCGCCGTTCGCCAGCTGCAGGACGCGGAAGGAGAGCACGGGCTCCAGGCGGACCAGCTCCGCGATGTCGTCGAGCGAGGCCTCGGGGTCGTCCAGCATCCGGTTTACTTGCGCAAAAACCTGGGCCGTCGTCGGCAGCCTCTGGGCGGCGGCAAGCACATCCTGCTTGGTCAGAAGATTATTCTGGCCACGGTTTGCGGCGGAAGGACTGGGTTGCATGAAGCGGGGAGGAGTCGGTGACTGGGTGGAAACGTCGGTAGCTAATTACAGGCCGGTTTTCAGGGGGCAATCACGCAATTGGGAAATTCAGGGGCCCCGTCATCCTGACCAGGGGTCCAAATCAGCCCACGGTCACCGGATCGGACCGGTTCGGATGCCCCGCCCGGGCCGGCGCCACCCAGCCAAGCCGGGCCGCCGCGGCCGCCACGTGAGGCGGGATATCCTCTCGCACGATCCAGCCCCGATCCGGGTAGAGCACGAGGCGGTCGAGCTCGCCGAGGAGCGTCGCCACCAGATCCTGCCCTTTCGTCCGGTAAAGCAGTTCATCCGTCGCGTAGTTGGATTCCGGGGGCATGCACCAGGCTTCAACCTCCGGGACGAGTTCGCGGAACGTCAGCCAGACACGCCGCATCCGGGCGGGGGTCGCCACCAGGATCGCCGAATGCAGCCCGCGGCCGAAGGCTCCCTGCGGATGCTGCCGGAGGAGAAGGTCCGCGGTGAAACGGATGTTCTCACTCGTGTTCGTGGACTGGTTCTCACGGATGATCGCCGAAGCGGCCACGCCCGGACGCGAGCGGGCGATCTCCGCGGCAAAGGCGTCGGCCTCGGGCATGCCCAGGTCGGCGGTGCCGGCGCCGATGCCGCCTGTCAGGACGATCAGTCGCGCGCGTCCCGCCGATCTCAGGTCGGCACAGCGCCGCGCGATGCGCAGGTCGAAATGGCCGAAGCCAATGACCGCGTCCGCGTCCATCCACTCGGGGAGCGGACGGTGCGCGGAAAGATAGGCATGGAGCAGCCCGGCAGCAGCCAGGCCTTCTCCGGTCAGGAGGAACGGGGTATTCATGGTTAGGAGACGGACCTGGCGGTCCGCCGGGGTCCGCCCACCCTAGCCTGTTTCAGGCCGCTGCCAAGCCTGCTCGACCGGCTCAGGCCCTGCGCGAAAAAAGTCCGTTGAGCCCGGCGATCACCAGGGGCGCGGCGGGATTGGTTTGGGGATGCTCCGCCACAAGGCGGCGAAACCGTTCCTCGTATTCAAGGTAGAGCTTCGAACCCGTGTCGCGATGACGCGCGAGCGCAGTGAGCAGCAGCAGCCTCGGGACCGGGTCCTGAGCCTGCTCCACCGCCTGAAACAGCATCGAGTCGAACACCTGTCGCTCGCCGAGAAGGACGGGGCCGTGCTCGTCGCAGGCCAGCGCCGCAACCGCGACGTCGAGGGTCTGCGTCCTTGCCAGCATCTGCGCCGGAAACGCGTCCGCCGTGAGCGGACCGGCCCACGAGGGTGCAGGCTGGGGCTTCGCCCCCCCGTGGTCGACGGCGACCTTCGCCAGGCGCTCCGCGAGTGAGCGGAACGTGCGCTCCGGATTCTCGGGCATGCACGCGCCATCCAGGTCGGCAATCACCTCGCGCTTGACCGGATCGATCACCTGGAGGGAGAGCCGCCACAGGGGCCGCGTCGCGTCCACGTGGGGGTTCACAATCAGGGTGCAGCCGCCACCCACCGCGCCCGCCACGCTCAAGGCCTGGGACACGTCGTACGGCGCGCTCGAGAGGACAAAGCCGGCCCGGCCCGCCACGCGCAGGAAGACCGCGATGCCGCGCGCGCTCGTCGCCAGGTGGACCTGTTCCGCCAGGAAGAGCGCGAACGATCGCCCGAACACGCCCTCCCTGCCCTCGCGTTGCGCGCTCACCTCGGGAGATTCGTCGATCGAGTCGAAGGTGAAGGACGGAGCGATGATACCGATGCGGGGCGCCGCCTGCTCCTTGGGCGTGAGCAGGCGACTGAAGCCCTCGCGCTCCATCGCCCACACCGGCCCCTCGAGCGGGGCGCATTGGAGCTGAAGTTCATTCGACTCGCTCGGTTCGGCCTGAGCCAGAGCCCGGTCGTCAGCAGCCTTCTGCCAGCCATCGAGCGCCTGCTTCCAATCCGGGACCTTGAGCCGGTACAGCGATTCGATCACGCCCCGGGCCTCGTCCACGCGGTTGAGCGCCAGCAGCGCCCGCAGGAGATTGCTGCCGACCGCCAGTCCGTGCTGCGACGCGTCGAACTGCGGGAGCACCAGGTCGAGCAGTTCGGCAAGTTTGCCCCGCGTGCCCAGGTCTCCGCTGATCTGTACGAGCATTGCGGCCGGCGCGGGCTTCACCTTCGAGAGCGCAAGGGTGTAAAGGGCCTTCGCCGAGCCGAGGTCGTCGTCATCCAGCGCCAGCCTCGCGAGCCACAGCTGGGCGCGCCAGCTGCCGGGCAGCACCGCCACCTTCCGCAGGAGCGAGGCGACCGCGGGCGCACCCTCGCGCGCCTCCGCCTCGCGGGCGGCCCAGACGAGCGCATGCTCGCCGTTCGGATCCGCCTGGAGGGCGCGCCAGAGCAGCGCCTCCGTCTCGTCCGTCTCGCCGCGGCGCTGTTTCACCTTCGCATAGTTCACCAGCACGAGCGCGTGATCCCCGTGGTCGCGAAGACAGGCCTCGAACACAGCCGCCGCCTCGTCGATGCGGCCCAGTTCAAAATACGTCACGCCCAGGAGCACGGCGCCGCTCGCCTTGTCGGGACAGATCTCCGCAAACCGTCGCGCGGGTTCCAGCATGTCCGCCGCGAAGCCCGCCCCCAGCTCGGCGGCCACGATGGCATAGAGCCCGTTGGGATTGTCCCAGGCCGCCTTCAGCGCGGCATCGCGATGCTCGCGGCGCCACTCGTCGCGGGTGATCCTGCGCTCGCGACCGTATTCATCGAACACCGACACGAGTTCCGGCAGGGAGGCGGCTTCGGACTCGACGACCGCCGGCGTCGGAGACTTTGCGGCCGGCGCTTCCGCGGCGGGTTCGGATTCGGTCAGGCCGAAAAGCTTTCGAAGGAAATTCATGTGGCTGAGCCCCCCAGACAACGCGTTGTCCTCCGGCGCGCAAACGCGAAATCCCGCCGCGCGAACAGCCCCGACCGACTCAGGATGGGTCCGAGAGCGACTTCAGCTTGTAGTGCAGCGTGCGCCGGCTGATGCCGAGCAGCCGGGCGGCCTGGTCGCGACGGGGCGTCACGCGCTCGAGCGTCGCCCGGATCACCGCCCGCTCGATCTCGGACAGCGTCATTCCCCGTCTCACCGAGAGGAGGTGATCCTCCGGCGCGCCGGAATCGGCCCCTCCCGCGGGGGGCGGGGGCGCATACGCGGCACCGATCTGCCGCTCGCGCACGGTGACGATCAGGCGCTCGATGAGATTGCGAAGCTGCCGGATGTTTCCCGGCCAGGGATGGCTCGCCAGCCGTTCCATGAAATCCCGCGTGAACTGCTTCGGCGCCCGGCGATGGCGGGCGCTGAAATGCAGGTTGAACGACTGCACGAGCGCGGGAATATCCTCCCGCCGTTCGCGGAGCGGTGGGAGCTGGATCTCGACGATGTTGAGCCGGTACAGCAGGTCGGACCGGAACCGGCCCTGGTTGGACCAGGCCGCCAGATCGCGGTTGGTCGCCGCCACGATTCGGACGTTGGCATGGACCGTCCTCGGGCTGCCGACGGGACGATACTGGCCGTCCTCGAGCACGCGCAGGAGGTCGCCCTGGCCCTTGGGCGAGAGATCCCCGATCTCGTCGAGAAAGAGTGTGCCGCCCTCCGCAAGCCGGAACGCGCCGGGCCGGTCGCTCACCGCCCCCGTGAACGCGCCGCGCACGTGGCCGAAGAGCTCGGTCTCGATCAGTGTATCCGGAAGACCCGCACAGTTGATCGCCACAAAGGGCCCCTGCGAGCGCCGGCTCCGGTCGTGCAGCGCCCGCGCGACGAGTTCCTTCCCCGTGCCGCTCTCGCCCGAAACGAGCACCGGCACCTCCGTCGCCGCCACCTCGCCGATCGTCGCCGACACCCCGCGCATCCGTCCGCTCGTGCCGACAAACACATCCGGATCGTTGTGACGCTTCAGGCTCAGCCGGAGGCGCGGGTCCTCCGCCACGAGGGACTGACGCTCCAAGGCGCGGCGCACCGCCTCCGCCAGCGCCGCGGCGTCCACCGGCTTCGGCAGGTAGTCGCAGGCTCCTTGGTGGATCGCATCCACCGCCGCCGAGATCGTCCCACCGCGTCCGCAGAGAATGAATTCCGTGTCGCGGGAGATCGCACGCACCCGCCGCATCAACCCCAGCACGTCGGCCGTCCCGGCCTCGAAACCCTTCACCACGAGATTCACCGACTGCTGCGCCGCATACCGCTCCGCCTGCGCCGCTGAAATCGCCGTAAGCACCCGGTAGCCCTCCTCCGCCAACATGGCCGAGAGGGCGGCGAGATCATCGGGATTCCGATCATACGCAACAATGGTGATTTTCGACGGGTTCATCGCGGGCAAATCCTGAGTGCATATCCTGCGCACTTCGAGCGCAAATCTTGCGCAATTTGATTCGCTCGGCCCTCGAAATCGAGGAATCGTCCCTTGCTCCAACGGCGCAACCATCTTCACCAGTATTGGTTACAACTCCGGCCTCCTTCGTGGCATCGGCAATGCAATGAGAGAGGGCGTCATGTACTCCGCCGAAGTCCTGAGCCAGCTCCGCACACTGAACTGGCTAAGCCAGGAAGCGCGGCGTCTGCCGTTCGACAGCGCCGAGCGCCAGATCCTGTGCGCCCAAATCGAAGCCCTGCGGGCCCGGCTGCCCCTGTCGATGCTGCGGCACCACGACGACCGCGCGAAACGGAATCTTCCCAGCATCGCGAACATCCAGGAATCGTGCTGCGGCTACTGCCGCTCGGAACTGCCGGAGGGGACGCTTCACGCGTTGATCCACCCGGGGCGTTTCGGGGTGTGTCCCAACTGCGGCGTGTTTCTTTGGTCCGCCTCGACCGCCGAAATCGTCTGGGATGAGGAATTCCCTCCCGAGCGCCCCGAGCCCCGTAAGCGTCGCAGCGCCGCAGCCCGGCCGCGCACGACGCCCAACTGCCGCGCTTCGACAGCTGCGACCGGCAGTCAATCCGGCACGACCGCGCCGCGGTCGGATGCCACCAAACCGGCGACGCAGCACGCGGACGCATGACGGCGGGGCTCCTGCTCTCCCTCGCCGGTCTCGGCGCGCTCGCGGGCGTGCCCACGGGGCGTTTTTACCCGCGCCTCTGGTTGACGCTCATGCTCGGCGCCCTCGCCTGCGTCTTCCTGGCGGCTTTCCCTTCCGCCTTTCACGGCACCACTTGGGACTACCGGAGTCTCGCCCCCATCGCCGGAAGCCGGGTTCACCTGCTGCTCGATCCGCTGAGCGCGCTGTTTCTCCTCCTGCTCGCCGTCGTCGGCGCCTGCGCTACCCTGTTCAGCCGCGGGTATTGGAGGGACTCCGACCACCCGCGGTCAGCCGCGACCGGACGGGCTTGGTGGAGCCTGTTCCTGCTCTCGATGGGATTCGTCGTGCTGTCCGCCAACGGTCTCCACTTCATCCTGGCCTGGGAATTGTTCGCGGTGAGCGGCTACGCGTTGATCACCCTGGACCGGCGCACCGCATCGGTCCGCGCCGCCGGCTGGTTGTATCTGGTCGCTTCGCACGCGGCCACCCTGCTGCTGTTTGCCTTCTTCGCAGCCGTCGCCGCCCATGCGGGCTCCTGGGATCTCGGTCCCATGCGGGACCAGGCCGCCCTCGCTCCGCTTCTGTGGATCGCCTTTGCCGGTTTTGGGATCAAGGCGGGCCTGTTTCCGCTGCACATCTGGCTGCCGTCCGCACACGCGAACGCACCCAGTCACGTCTCGGCGATGCTTTCGGGCTTCTCCCTGAAGCTCGGAATCTACGGCATCCTGCGGTTTTCGGGCTGGCTTCCGACGCCCCCCGACGCGGGCTGGGTGCTCGCGGCGCTCGGGCTCGCCAGCGCCGTCCTCGGCGTCGCCTTCGCGCTGGGCCAGCACGATCTCAAACGCCTGCTCGCCTACCATAGCGTCGAAAATATCGGCATCATTCTGATCGGCCTGGGCTTCGCCCTGATCGCAATCCATCACGGGAGCCCCTCCTGGGGCCTGCTGGCCCTCGCGGCCGCCCTGCTGCACGTCTGGAATCATGGCCTGTTCAAGTCCCTGCTCTTCCTCGGGGCGGGTTCGGTTTATGACGCCACCGGGACGCGCCAGATGAGTCGGCTCGGCGGACTCGCGAGGCGGATGCCCTGGACCGCGGCGTGGTTTGCCGTCGGCGCCGCGGCAATCTCGGGTCTGCCGCCGCTCAATGGGTTCGTGAGCGAATGTCTGCTCTACCTCGGTCTCTTCGACGCCACGCAGGCCCGCGGACCGTCAGCGTGGGCGGCCATCCCGTCCGCCGTGCTGCTCGCCATCACCTCGGCCCTGGCGCTGGCCTGCTTCGCCAAGGTCTGCGGTGTTGTCTTCCTCGGGGCGCCTCGCACGCCACGCGCGGCATGCGCCCACGAATCCCCAAAGCTCATGCTCGTCCCGATGGCCGTCCTCGCCGCCGCCTGCGCCCTGATCGGCCTCGCTCCCTTCGTCGTCTGGCCGGCCCTCGCCCACGCTGCCCAGTGCTGGAACCCTGCCTGGCAGGCCTCGCCGGCACCCGCCTTCCTGCTCCGCATCTCGGGAGTCCAGACAGTGCTCGCCGTGCTCGCCGCAGTCACCGTGCCGATGCTCCTCGCCCTGGCCCGGCGCTCGCGGCGGACGGCGGTCACCTGGGACTGCGGCTACGCCCAGCCGTCACCACGGATGCAATACACGGCGCAATCCTTCGCCTCCACGCTCACCGGCTGGTTCTCGGCCGTCCTTCGCCCGCACCGGGTGGACGCACCGCCGGCGTCGTCATTCCCCGCGGCAGCCTCCCGCTCCTCCCATACGCCCGAGACCGTGCTCGAGCTGATCGTCCTGCCGGTCGCGACGGCCATTGAGCGGATCGCCCTCCTCGCCCGCCGGCTGCAGCACGGCCGGGTGCAGTCGTACCTGCTGTATCTGGTCGCCGGACTCGCGGCCCTCGCCATCCTCATCTGGTCCGCCGCGCGGCCATGAACGCTCTCATCGCACATGAACCCTTCATCGCTCCCGCTGCTGCCCGGATCCTCTCCGAGGCGCGCGGACTGACACGCCCGCCATGTACCTGAATCTTGTTCAAATCGCTGAATCGTTCGGAGTCCCCGAACGGGTCGTGGAAGGCTGGATACGATCCGAGGGCATGCCGCACACCCTCGACCGGGGGCGCCTGCTGTTCGACCGTTCCCAGGTGGCCGAGTGGGCCGCCGGCCACGGGCTCGCCGCCCGCACGGGATTCCTCGCCCCGGTGGCGCCGGCCTTCTCCACGACGGTCCGCCTGGAGCCGCTCCTGCGGTCCGGCCGCATCTGG
>JAJXYI010000448.1 GCA_021780625.1 bacterium
CCTCCCGACCATCGTCCAAGCCCACGAGTATCCGAGCGACCGGCACGCGTTCCCTCGAAACGCTGAGCCACTTCCAATGCGGCGTCTGCCGCAAGTGGTGGTCGGTCGGCGACGCCCCCAAGCGCAGCCGCTGGTTCTGCCCCTGGTGCGGACAGCAAAACGTGTTCGCGAAGTCGCGGCACGAATCCGCCTGAAGCCGGGCTTCCGCCACCCGGCCGCCCGTGTCAGGCCAGGCGCTCGCTCCAGGCGTCTTCGTCGAAGCCGACCAGACCAAATGAATCGGCGAGCAGGAAGGGACGTTTCACCAGGCGTCCGTCGCCCGCAAGGAGCGCGAGGGCCTCGGGTTCGCTGAGTCCCGGCAATTTTGCGGCAAGGCCCATGGCCCGATACTGGATGCCAGAGGTGTTGAAGAGCCTGCGCAGGTGGCCGTCCAGGAAGGCGAGCATGCGCCTCAGCTCGGCCGCGGTGGGCGGCCGTTCGTAGATGGGCCGTTCCTCCAGGTTGATTCCGTGCGCCACCAGCCAGCGGCTGGCATCGCGGCACGTGGAGCACTTCGAATAGGTGTACAGCACGATGGATTTTTCGGACACGGCAGAAATGGATGCTCGGGCACGCTGAAGGTTTCCAGCCGCACGGCAAACGCAAGCGGGAGGGGCGCGTCGGCTCCAACCCGGGGCGCATCGCAGTCCCCGGAAATCCGAATCAGGGCTTTGGCCGACACCCAGGCAGACCACCCGGCACCATCGGCACCCAACGTGAACTCCTTCCGTCGCCGCTGTGTCGATCCCGACGCGGTCCGGCAGAGGGGTCGATCCATGACCTCTTCGCCCTGCCCCTTGGAAACGTGCGGTCAGGTCAACGATGTCGGAATCAAGCCCCGCTTTTCGGTGCGGCGGCTGCAAATGCCGCTTGTGCTGAATCGCCTGCCGACTTTGCTCGTCATTCCGTGTCAAAACTCCACGAATCCGATTTCGGCCACCACTGCCAGCCGGCAATCGCACGTGCGCACCGGTCATCCTCCATTCTTTCGAAGCCACATGGAAAAATCATCAGCCACTAAAGAATTGTCCCTGCTGACCTCCCGGGCCCGATCGTGCGCCGCCAAATTGGATATGCATTCGCGCGAATACTGGAGGTTTTTTTCCGCGTTTGTGCGTTGCCCAAGGGTGGTGGGTGCGGTGGCTCCAAGTTCGCGACGGCTGGCCACCGTCATGATTCCGCCGGTTGACCTCACCACAGCGGACGTGGTCGTCGAACTCGGCGCGGGCACCGGCGTCGTCACGCGCGCACTGTGCAACCACATCGGCACTCACACGCAGCTCGTCGCGCTGGAACTCCGCGATCCTTCGGCGCTCCGCCTGCAACGGAAATTTTCAGACGTCCAGGTGGTCAGTGGGAGCGCCGAACACCTGCGCCAGCATCTCGACCGCCTCGGGCATAGTCACGCGGACTGCATCGTGTCGGGGTTGCCCTGGGGCAGCATGCCGGGCGACCTGCAACGACGGATTCTCGACTCCGTGGAAATGTCGTTGAAGCCGGGCGGTGCGTTCAGTGCGATGGCCTATATTCATGCGAGCCGGTTTGCGTCCGCGCGCCGTTTTCGCCAGGAACTCGAGCGTCGGTTCGGCAAGGTCAGCGTGAGCCCGGTCGTCTGGGCGAACCTCCCGCCGGCGTTTGTCTACTATTGCCAGTGACCCGACCGCGTCGGTTCTCGGGGCATTCCGGTTGCTGCGATTCGTTCATGTTGTCGGGCCGGCTTGTGTCGGGCTCGTCACCGCGTTGCCAAGTCGTCGCCGGCGGCTCCACCTCCACCGGGTTCACGCGACCCGATTTCCGCGTCCTGTCCGGCAGAATCACTCCCCCTCAAACCGGTACCCAACCCCGAGTGCGGTCCTGAAGTAGACCGGGTGTTCGGGTACGTCCTCGAGTTTCTTGCGGAGGCGATCCATGTAGACGCGGAGGTAGTGGGTCTGCTCTTCCGATTTTGGACCCCAGACCTCGCGAAGAATCTGGCGGTGGGTGAGCACCTTTCCCCGGTGCTGCAGGACCAGGCGCAGGAGGGCGTACTCTTTGGCCGTCAGGGAGACTTCCTTGCCGTCCTTCGTCACGACCCGGCGGGCGAAATCCACCTCCACTTTGCCGAAGTGGACGACGCTGACGCCGTCCTCGGGCTGGGTGCGCCGGAGCATCACGCGCAGGCGGGCGAGGAGCTCAGCGGCACCAAAGGGTTTGGTGAGGTAGTCGTCCGCTCCGGCGTCGAGCGCGGCGACCTTGTTGTCCTCCTGGCCGAGTACTGAAAGAATCAATACGGGCGCCTTGCACCACTCGCGCAGGCGCCTGAGCACCTCGATGCCCGGCATGTCCGGGAGGCCCAGGTCGAGGATGACGGCGTCGGGCTGCCTGAAGGCGATCTCGCTCAGGCCGCGCGCCCCGGTGTCGGCCTCGCGCACGGTGTGACCCGCTGCCTCCAGCGTGATGCGCAGCAGGCGGCGGATCTGGACTTCGTCGTCGATCACGAAGATGTCGGGTTTGGCACTGGGTTCAGACATGAGGGGAAAAGGAAGCGGGGAGCGAGAAGCGGGAATCGAGAAGGATTCTAGCTCGGGAGGGCAGTGAGGAAAGGTCGCCGGATCGGAGGTCGATTGGAGATTGCGGGCCGAGAGTCCCTGAGGAATCCCGCCGCAGAGATACCCGAAACGTAACGCCATTCAGAGCTGAAATTATACCCGCTCCTCGTTCCGCACTCCTCGCT
>JAJXYI010000342.1 GCA_021780625.1 bacterium
GGGCGGCTCGCAGTCGCATGCGAACGCCTACCTGAGGGAGGATCTTGTACGTCAGCGCCCGGCCCTTGCGGTCTACAGTCAGGCCGATGGGTCGGGCACCGCTCCGTCCGCCATGCTCGCCCGTTACAAGGCGGTGTCCGAGGCGCTCGAGCGTTGGGCCTTCCATGAGTGTTCGACCTCGTCCGACCGATCCCGTTTCGGGTTCGACTTGGACCCGTCGTCGAACGGAATGGCGGCCTATCCCGGCCTGGCGAGTCGCGACAGTCGCCGGCACGCGCTGCTCGAGGCGATTGAACGGTTCTGCCTCATCGCCTGGTGGGAGGGAAAACTGGGCGGCACGCCGATCCCGGTCGACGAGCACAATGTCGACGGCGTGGAGGTCGACTATTCGGATGAGGACGCCGTGGTGGCGATCCTGCACCGGAGGGCTCCCGACGGATTCCACAGCTACGGCTATGGCGCGGGCTTCAGCCTACGCGACGCCTACGACCGCGCAGCAGTCGAGCTCGCCCGGAGCGAAGTCGTGATGCGGCGTTATCTCCGCCTGCAGAACGGGTCGAGAAACACGCTCAACCAGCCGACGGACCTGTTCGAGCGCAGGTGCCTGTATTTCTCGACGGATACGGGGTATCAGCTTTTCGACGTCGCCCGCAAACGGGGAAGCGGCGCGCGGTCGATGCGCATGAAGTTCGTGTTCGACGGAGAGATCCCCGGCGCCTGGACCCGCTACGCGAATGTCTGGCGCGTGGTGGCCGAACCCCCGTCGAACGGCTTCTACACTGGCGGCGACAACTATTTCTTCTGGTGATCGGCCGGGGAAACCGACCAAACCGATGCCGATCATCCTCGAGCGAATCCCCTCGGTGGCGGACCTCCTGAAGGACGCAGCACGCGACCGGAGAACGCTGCCCTACGCGCGCCTGAGGGCGCTCTTCGAGATTTCAATCCCCGAGCGCGATGTCTACGCGACGCTCGAGGCAGCGGGTGACACCCTGGCAAATCCCCGCGTGGCGATGTACACCTCGCTGCTCGCCACGGGACTCCTGGGGCTTCCCCAGACCGCATTTTACACGGCGTATCGCGGCTACCGCTACGTCGAGTTCATGTCCATCGCGCCGGGCGTCATCGATCCCGGCGTCCTGACCGTTGAGCAGCGCTACCGGATGGCGGAATCGGAGCGCGGCAGGGTCTACCGGCACGCGGACTGCCTCCTTGGGGCGACCACCCCGCACCAGCCCGCGTTTCGCTTCCCGGATTCGCCGGAGCAGGCGGCACCGGCCAGTTAAGCGGTCGCAGGGGCGGCCGGCTTCACCGGCGGCCCCCCTTCGCGGGCCCGGTCAGCGATAGACCGGATCGAGCTCCAGCCGGAAGAAGTTCCGTGCGTTGGAGAAACTGATCTCCCGGGCCATCGTGCCGACGAGGCCGAGGTCGGACGGCAGTGCCCCGCGGTCGATGTCGCGGCCCAGCATGGTGCAGAGCACGCGGCGAAAATATTCGTGGCGCGGATACGAGAGGAAGCTGCGGGAGTCGGTCAGCATGCCTACGAACCGGCGGAGAAGGCCGAGGTTCGAGAGCGCGTCGATCTGCCAGCGCATGCCCTCCTCCTGGTCTAGGAACCACCAGCCGCTGCCGAACTGGATCTTTCCGGCGATGGAGCCGTCCTGGAAGTTGCCGATCATTGTCCCGAACACGTAGTTGTCGGCCGGATTCAGGTTGTAGATGACCATGCGCGGGAGCTCGCCGGTGGAATCGAGGGAGTCGAGGTAGCGGACGAGCGCCTGGGCCTGCGGGTAGTCGCCGATCGAATCGAGGCCGGAATCGGCGCCGATCTCGCGACGCAGGCGGGTGTTGGCATTGCGCAGGGCGCCGAGGTGAAGCTGCTTGGTCCAACCGCGCTTCGCGTCCCAGCGTCCGAACTCGCGCATCAGGAAGCTCCGGTAGAGCGCCTGGTTTGCGGGGGCGGCGGTGTGTCCGCAGCGCGCGGCGTCGAAGGCGGCCGCGGCCTGCGCGGCCGTCGCGGGCTCGGACCAGCAGGATTCGAGTCCGTGATCCGAAAGGCGGCATCCGAACGCGTGGAAGGCCTCGTGGCGCTTCTCGAGTGCCACCAGCAGGTCGTCGAGGCTGGAGATTGAGGAACCGGTGGCCTGTTCGAGGCGCTCGCGCCAGGCGTTGAACGCGACAGGATCGTCGACCGCGAGGGCCTTGTCTGGGCGGAACGCGGGATAGACCTTGGTGCGAAGACCCGCCGCGCGGATCTTCTCATGAACCTCGAGCGAGTCGGCCGGATCGTCGGTCGTGCAGACCACCGCCACCTTCTTGTCCCTGAGGATGTCGTGCACGCGGAGCTTGGGCAGCTGGGCGTTCGCGCGCCGCCAGATCTCGTCCGCGTTTGCGGGACAGATGGTGAGGTCGATGTCGAAGTAGCGCTTCAGTTCGAGGTGGGACCAGTGGTACAGCGGATTGCGTAGCGTGTAGGGCACCGTGGCCACCCAGGCGTCGAACTTCTCGCGCGGCGTGGCGTTGCCGGTGCAGAAGCGCTCGTTGACTCCGTTGCTTCGCATGGCGCGCCACTTGTAATGGTCGCCCCCGAGCCACACCTCCGTCAGGTCGGCGAACTGGTGATTTTCCGCGATCTGGGTGGGAGGAAGGTGGCAGTGGTAGTCGAAGATCGGCTCATCCTTCGCGAAGTCGTGGTACAGCTTCCGGGCGGTGTCGCCTTCGAGCAGGAAATCCTCATGGATGAAGGGGCGTG
>JAJXYI010000278.1 GCA_021780625.1 bacterium
TGCGAGGGAGGCTAGGCCTCCCGGCCTGCATTTGGATCTGTCCGCATCGCAGCGGCGGAGGATTCCGCCGCCCGGTCGGAGGACGCGAGTCTCGACTCGCGCCTCGGCCCGGTCGCCGATGACCGTCGGCGGCCACACGCTACGCCCCATTCCCTTGGGATCACGAGCTTGGTAGAATCTAAACGACGGAGTTGATTTTGAACCACAGAGACATCCGCCTTCACCGCGGCTACCTCGGACGAACAGAGAATACGGAGAAATGCAATTAGGCGGAAATCGTTATCGAATCTCTTTCAGCTCCGAGGTAAGCGCCTTTCGCGCCCCTTGATTGGATTTCAGGCTCTGTGATCTCTGCGTCTCTGTGGTTCAATTGCGGTTCTCGGTTTCAGCTTTTCAGCCCTTAAGTCCTTCCGCATTCCCACCGGAGCCGTCCTGTTTCCAAACTGTCACCTCAAGCGAGTTGCCAGCCCGGCGGCCGCCGTTCATCCTGCCCGTCCCATGTCCGCCTCCTCCGCAAAGACCGCCGTGACTCACCCCGACCTCGAGGCAGTGCTCATTCCGCCCGCGGCCATCAAGCGCCGCGTGCGCCAGCTCGCCAGGGACATCATGAAGATCTACGGCGACGAGGAGATCACAATCATCTCGATCATCAACGGCGCCATCCTCTTCACCGCCGACCTGCTCCGCGAGATCGAGAATCCCGTCCGTCTGGACTGTATCCGCATTTTCAGCTACCGGAACTCCACCAAATCGACCGGTACGCCCCAGCTGATCCACTCGCTCACGCTCGACATCTCGAACCGGCACGTACTGCTGATCGACGACATCCTCGACACCGGGAAGACGATCTCGATGGTCGTCGACCTCATCCAGAAGCTCCAGCCGGCGAGCATCCGCACGTGCATGCTGCTCGACAAACGCGGCCGTCGCGAGGTGCCCTTCGAGGCCGATCTCGTGGGCTTCGAGATTCCGGACAAGTTCGTAGTCGGTTACGGCCTGGATTTCGCCGAGCGCTACCGCAACCTGCCGTGCATCGGCGTGCTCAAGCCCCATCTCCAGAATCCGCCCGAGTGGCGCTGAGGGTCCGTCCACGGTGCGGCAGAGCCAGCACGGCTCGCAAACTCTTCTCCATCCGAGTGCGGAATCACCCGAAGGCCCTGAGCCTGCCGAATGGGGTTTCCGCCCTGCTTTCGGAATTCGAAAGCGACCGGGCATAGTCTGTGCGAAGCACAACGAAGCCCGGTGCGAGGGAGGCTCCCGTCCTGAGCGCAGTCGAAGGACTCCACATGGGACGCAGCGTCAGACCGTGTGTCTGGGCGGGTTCGCGCGCAGCCAGCCGCTGTCGCCGTCGGCGTAGATCTCTTTTTTCCAGAGCGGCACGCGCTCCTTGATTTCATCGATGATCCAGCGGCAGGCTTCCAAGGCCTCGCCCCGGTGCCCGCTCGCCACCGCAATCCAAACGGCGAGGTCGCCGATCTCCAGCCGCCCCACGCGGTGCACCGCCTTCACGGCCTCGAGCGGATACCGCTGCCGCGCCTCCGCGAGAATCTTCTCCCCCTCCTTGAGTGCGAGTTCCGGATACGCGGAGTACTCCAGCGCCACCACCGGTCGCCCCTCGTTCACGTTGCGCACGAGCCCCTCGAACGTCACCACGGCGCCTGCGCCGCCCGGCGCAAAGTCGCGGGTGGAGGGTTGTATCGGATGATCGACGATTTCGAAGTCCATGGGGACGGAGGGCAGGAGCCGGGGGTCAGAGGTCAGAAGTCAGACGTCAGAGGGCAGAGTGCGGAGGGCGGAGGGCGCAGCATTCAGCCTAATTTCGGCGATGGAATGGAACAGAAGACAACGAAGGGAACGAAGGACAAACCGCTTATCACAAAATTGAGACCGTTGATCGATTCACCGTTTGGGTGAGCCAATTTCGCCTTGGTGAGTTCGTTCAGTCGGTCGGTTCGGCATTCTCTGTTGTCTTCGTTTCCTCTTGTTAACTGCGTTTTTGGGCTCAGCCGCCGCTGACCGGAGGCATGAACGCAATGCGATCGCCGTCACGCGGCGCGCGATTCCAATCCGCAAATTCGTCCTGGACGGCCACGCGCACCCAGGCGCGCTCAAGGCGCAGGCCGCGCCGGTGCCGGACTTCGTCATAGAGTTCGGCCAACGTGGCCGCGCTCGTCTCGACGGTTTCCGAGGTCAGTCCGGCCTGATCGGCCAGGGCCGCGAAATAGCGAAGATGGACAGTCATCTAAAAACCACGGTTTACAGAAGCCAACGAAGGGAACGAAGAACAAACCGCTTACCACAGGATTGAGAACGTTGATCTGTTCACCGTTTGCGTGAGTCGATTCTGGCTCGGTGTGAGTTCGTGCAATCGCTTGGCTTCGCCTTCTTTGTTATCTTCGTCTCCTTCTGTTAACTGCGTTTTTCAGTCATCTGCCGAATTGAGGCTCATGAGCGTTCCCGCACAAAGCGTGTCATCAGGCAACTGGCCGCTCAGCTCTGGCTGAGCCGCTTTTTCGGCGCCTCGAAGTACGCGGCATGCGCACGCCGGAGCAGGTCGGGGATCTCCTTCGCGAATGGGCTGCGCTCGAGGCACGGCGCCAGCGTCGCGGCGTCGACCGAGGCCGCGTTTTGGCCCGGGAACCAGTGGTCGGCCTGGCCCAGGAGGTTGTACCGCATCTTTGCCCAGGGCTGCAGGCCCAGGGCCTCCGCGTAGGTCCACAGGCGCAGGATCTCCATCACGTTCACCTCGC
>JAJXYI010000486.1 GCA_021780625.1 bacterium
GCACAGGCGACTTTGACTCGCCTAGTCATGGTTCGAATCCATGCCGGGCAGCCATTCGACGCGCTAACGCTTGCTCATGGCAGGCCATTCGACGCGCAAGGCAGGAAGTAGCGACAAATGAAGGACAAATAGTGCCATGTGGCGCGTCGAATGTGGTGAGCGGAGTCGAACCACGGCCTTTGGTCGGCATGGATGAGAACGCAGTTCGACGACCGGAGCGCAGCGCAGGGAGATGGGACACCCGGAGGGGGGTCGCGAAGCGATGCCGCGTTCGCGGCACCAATCCATGCCGGGCAGGCCATTCGACGCGCTAACGCTTGCCCGCCCTGAGCCTGTCGAAGGGCTCATCGCAGGCCACCTGCGGTGAGCTCGTCGAACCGTTCGACGCGCAAGGCAGGAAGTAGCGACAAATGAAGGACAAATAGTGCCATGTGGCGCGTCGTACCGAGCGCAGCGACATCAGCCATGTGGTGAGCCTGTCGAACCACGGCTTGGGCAGGCCACCAGCGGTGAGCTCGTCGAACCGTTCGAGGTCGAGGCAGGAAATCACATCGAAGAGCGACCGATGTTGCCCTGTGAGCGCGGCGTACCGAGCACATGACGACACCTTTCCGTCCGTGCGCCCCCCTTCGTCGCTTCAGCATCCCAGCACGCCTTCGGACGCCCTGGCGTGGGCACCGCTGATTTCCCTAAAAGAATTAAGGGAAGCGCCCTGCACCATCGATTTGGCCGATGAGAAAGAGGTCGCCCGTGGATCGAATTGTTTTCGAAGGACTACGTGTATCGAAGTGCCTGATTCACTGGTGCTCGCGCGTCGCCCGTCCCGCAAACACCGCGACCATCGCCATCAAACCTGCCAGGCACCAAAAGGCGGCGGGGAGGCTCAGTGCGTGGGAGACGAAGCCGATCAGGGCCGGGCCGGCGAGGACTCCACCATAGGCCACCGTCGTCAGCGCCGCCACGGCCATCGCCGACGGCATCACGGTCTGATTGCCCGCCAACCTGAACAGCACGGGCACGATGTTCGACGCACCCAGACCGATGAGCAGGAATCCCGTCATAGCCAGCCAGAACACCGGCACGATGAGCAGGACCGCGATGCCGGCTATCGTCGCGAGCGCTCCCCAGAAGAGGAGCCTGGCATTGCCGACCCGGACCACGATGCGGTCGCCGGCAAGGCGGCACACGGTCATCGAAATCGAAAACAGCAGATACCCGAGTCCTCCTTCGCTCGCATGCGCGGCCTTGGACTCCACGATCAGCAAGGCCCCCCAGTCCAGCACCGCCCCCTCGACGAGGAAAGCAATCGCCGCCAACACCGCCAGGAGCATGACGTAACCGTGCGGCAGCACGAACGGCGTCGGCACTCCGCGCGCCGGAAGCAGTCGGGGCCGGGCGATCCCGATCGTCACCGCAGTCAACACGCCTCCGATCACCGCCGCGACGGTGGGCCTGAGTCCGCTGGTGAGCAGGCCGGTCATGAACCCCGCGCCCACGACTCCGCCCAGACTGTACATCGCATGGTAGCCCGACATAAGCGGACGCTGCGCCTGTTTCTCCACCTCCACGGCATGCGTATTCATCGCGACGTCGAGCGTGCCGATGCACGCGCCGAAGCAGAACAGCGTCGCACCGAGCAGCACCGCCGAGTTGGCCACCGCGACGATCGGCATCAGAAGCGCGATCCCCCACCCGCCCGCCAGGATCAGGGGTTTGCTGCCAAACCGGGCCCCCAGCCAGCCGGTCAAGGGCATCGTCACCACCGAACCAATACCGACGCAGAGCAGGATGAAGCCCAGCTGGCGGTCGTCCACGCCGAGCCGCGTTTTTGCGAACGGCACCAGCGGCGCCCAGCACGCGACCACGAACCCGGCGGACAGGAACGCGAGGCGCGTGGCAAGGCTGGCTCCCTTGAGGTTCGAGAGCGACATGGGGGCAACCTGACACAGAGCGGGCGATAGGAAAGCAGATCCGGGTGCCTTTCCCTTGACCTCACCTAACCCGGTACTCCGACACGGCCGGACATTTCAGCGGGGTCCGTCAGTCTGCTGTAACTTTCGCCCCCTCTAATACCGCCGAACCACATTCGTTGATCCGATCGAGGCGCTGCGCGCGGACTGACGCGCGGCCCGTCGCGCGCTCGTTGCAGTGCCTGTCCGACGACCTCCCGCGGCAGCCCTTTCCTGGCTGCCGCCCCAGTATCAGGATAGCATCGACAGAGCCCGATTATCCTGATGTATCGATAAATGTTGCAGTGCCCCCCACACCGCAACGCCCTCGCCCCAGCCCGAGGTCCAGCCGCATCCAGCCATCAGCCCCATGATGACCCACTTCGTGCACGCCTTCCGCAGGCTGTGCCGCACGCCCGGTTTTACCGCGACTGCGATCGCGACGCTCGCCCTTTGCCTGGGCGCCAACTTCGCAATCTACGCCGTCGTCGACGCGGTCCTCGTCCGACCGCTGCCGTTCCCCCATTCCGATCAGCTCGTCACGGTCTATAACTCCTACCCTGGAGCCGGCGTCCCGAGGGCGTCCGCCTCCCTTCCAAACTATTTCGACCGGCGTCATGCGATTCCCGCGTTCAGCTCGGTTTCGATTTATCAGCCGGGTGGCGTGGTTGTCGGGAACGCCGGTGCCCCTCATCGCGTGCCAATGGCCGGCGTTTCGCCGGAATTTTTCGACACCCTCGGCGTCCGGCTCGCCGTGGGGCACGGCTTCACGGAAAAGAACATGAGCTATGGAAACGAGAGGGTGGCCATCATCACCGATCGTTTCTGGAAGAGTCAGTTTGGGGGCGATCCCCATGTACTTGGGCGGACTTTTTCGAACGACGGATACAAGGTCACGGTCATCGGCGTCCTGCCGCCCTCGTTCCGCTTTCTTTGGGGCCAGGCCGAATTCTACCGTCCCATCGCATACGCCCCCGCCGACCGCATGCCCGATCGCAGGCATAGCAATAACTTTGGCATGCTCGCGCGCCTGGCCCCAGGTGCCACGCTCGCCGAGGCCCAGGCCCAGATCGACGCCTTCAACGTGAAGCAGATGGCCGACGATCCGCTTGCGAACGTCATCAAGGGCTCCGGTTATCACACCGTCGTCGCGTCGCTTCATGCCGACGTTGTTTCCTCTGCGCGCCCCATCCTCCTGCTCCTCCAGGCCGGCGTCCTGTTCCTGCTGATCATTGGCGGAGTCAATCTTGCCAACCTCCTCCTGATCCGGGCCAGCAGCCGCACCAAGGAGATGGCTGTGCGCCAGGCGCTGGGCGCCGGACGGCGGCATGTCGCCGCAGAGGTGATCGTGGAGACCATGTTGCTGGCCCTCGGAGGAGGTCTGATCGGGCTCCTGCTTGGTTGGCTTGGAGTCGACCTCCTTCGGTCTCTCGGCGCAAATGAGCTTCCGCTTGGGGGAACGATCGCGTTCAACCTGCGCGTGGCGCTCCTGTCGATCGCCGGCGCACTCGGCGTCGGGCTCCTGCTTTCGATTCCGGTGATCTGGTATAACCTCCGTGCGAACCTCGCGTCCACCCTGCAGGCCGAATCCCGCAGCGGCACCACCAGCCGGGCCGCGCAGCGGGTGCGTCACGGCTTCATCGTCGCCCAGATCGCGCTCGCGTTTGTCCTCCTCTCGGGCGCCGGGCTACTCGGGGTAAGCTTGAAGCGCGTGCTCGCGACGCCCCCGGGTTTCAATCCCGACCATGTCCTGAGCGGGGCGATCACCCTGCCCTGGAGCGGCTATAAGGACGACAAATCCCGCACCACATTCGTCGAGCGACTGCTCCCCGCGCTCCGCGAGCTGCCCGGCGTCTCCCGCGTCGCCATCACCACCAATCTTCCGTTTGCCGGAGTCACCGCCGACAGCGTGGTCTCCGTCGAGGGACACACGCTCAAGCCGGGGCAGTCCCTCCGGGGCCACTACCTCACGAGCGTGAGTCCCGACTACTGGTCGCTGATGGGCATCCCCGTGCTCCGGGGACGCGTATTCAACCATGCGGATACGCAGCGGCCCGAGCGCGTCTGCGTCGTCGACAAGGCGTTCGCGGATTATTACTGGCCGGGAGGCGATCCCATCGGCCATCGCCTGGCCCCCGACGTCACTGTCAACGACAAGAACGCGTTCACGGTCGTGGGTGTTGTCGCCAGCGTGAAGCAGACCGACCTGGCCGAGGTGCCGGGGCATGGTGTCGTCTATTTTCCCTACAGCCAGGGCTATGTCGCCCACTTTGACGTACTTGTCCGCTCCACGCTCGCCACTGCCGCGCTCGCTCCGATGATACGAAAGGCGGTCCTGAAGCTCGATCCGGAGCTTCCGCTGGACGACGTCAAGCCGATGCAGGCGCGCATCGACGACAGCCTCATCGCGCGGCGCTCGCCAGCTGTGTTGGCCGCGATCTTCGCCGCCGCCGCTCTTCTGCTCGCGGCAGTCGGCACCTATGGTGTGCTCGCCTACGCGGTGGCCCAGCGGCAGCGCGAGATCGGCGTGCGCATGGCGCTCGGCGCACGGCCGCAGCAGATTCTCGCGCAGTTCATGGGCCTGGGATTCCGCCTGCTACTCGTCGGCGTGATGCTCGGCGCCCTCGGCGCATGGGCGGCGAGCCGCGCCATGCAGAGCATGCTGGTCGACGTGAGCTCGCTGCCCTTCGCCATCGTCGCAGTGGCGGCTGCCGCGATGCTCGTCGTGGTCTGCCTCGCCGTCGCACTCCCCTCGCGACGCGCCGCCCTGATCGACCCGGTCGAAGCCCTCCGCGCAGATTGAGCCCGCTCAGGCGGACCTGCGGTCCAGCTCCAGGCGGAATGAGGCGACCCGGACCAATTTCAGCCGGCAACCATGATCCGCGGCCCTTCCCGCTGACCGCGACCGGCGACGATTCTCAACGAAACGCCGCGAGGGTTGGCATGCATGCCATCGCGCAGGACTGCGGGCTGTTGGAATAGACCATGAGCAGACTCTTTTGGGGAGTCCATTTACACTCCCGGCTCCTGCCCGAGCCTCTCGCGCCGACCATGGCGACTTGCGCCGGGCTGTTCGCGCGCACGAATCGAGCCAACTTCAAAAAAGCGAGGTTCGCGCCGAGGTGTCAGCAGTCGTCGGCGCGGATTCCATGGCCTCCCGATCGCGGCGGAATCCCTCCACCTCCTCGGCAGCCTTTGCCGGCGACGTTACCAGCGGTCGTTGCGGCCCGGGCTTCTTTTGAATCTTGGGAGCCGAGGTGCTTTTCCCGGAGGATTTGTGTGTCTTCATAAGTGATGGCTCCGATTCCGGCGCGCGTCCGGTGTGCTGCTGGATTGTGTGTTTACCAATCTGATACCGTCGTTGGGCTGATGCTTGTCATGCGGTTACGATCCACGATGCACCCGGTCTTCGCTTTGCTCCGCGCTCCTTTGTTCGCCGTTCGGGCGCATGTTCGAACCGTCCTGCCCCAGGCCCATTGTCAGCGCAGTCATCCCTGCAAGCCCCCCTAGTTGCATGCTTTCGACCGCAGTACTGGGGACGATCACAATCGTGGCATTTTCCTTCAATCCCTCGTAAAGCATGTTCATGGCCCGCAAATGAAAAGCGATCGGGTTGTGCTCGTAGCTCTTGCCGGCCTCCGCGAATTTCTCCGCAATCTGCCGCTCAGCATCTCCCAAGATCACTCGGGCCTGCCGCTCCCGTTCCGCCTGCGCCTGCATCGACATCGCATTCTCAAGACCCGAGGGAATCAATACATCCTTAACCTCAACCGAGATCACATTGATGCCCCAAGGCTCGGTGCGCTCGTCGATGATCTGCTGCAGCAAGCTGCTGATCTTATCGCGACCTTCCAACATATCCGAAAGCATCGTCTTGCCGATCACATCACGCAGGGCCGTTTGGGAGGCCCAGCTGATCGCACTCTTGTAGTCCGCGACATCAAGGGCCGCCTTTTTTGAGTCCACCACTTTCCAAAACAGGACCGCATCGACGTCCACCGGCACGGTATCCTTGGTCAGGGTCTTTTCGGCCTTGAAGCCGGTTGTGATGACACGGGTGTCGATCCAGTAGGGAATCGTGTCAAAAATCGGGATGATCATGAACAGTCCCGGGCCCTTGAGGGCGTGAAAGCGACCGAGGCGCAAGATGACTGCCCTGTCCCACTGATCGGCGACTTGTATGGCAGATGCAACGACCAGGCCCAAGAACAGGGCGCCGCCGCCAATCGCTCCGGCCTCCCAGTGTGCTCCGGCTCTATATATCACGACAGAAAAGGCGACGCCTCCCGCGACGATCAGCAGGAGAATCGAAAAGGCGAGTGAGTTGCTCTGTTTCATAAGTAAATGCGTCCGAAATTTGGCCTGTGAACCTGATCCGATGAGATCCCGCCCGCGTGCGCGAATCGCGAGACGGAGACCGGTCTGCCTGTGGAGGAAATCTCTTTCATTGGGGTGCTGCCGATTATCGGTCTCGAATACGTGCGTTTCACACGGGAGCGAAACGCTTCGAGTCTCAGACTCCGGCGGTCGAAAGTGCAGTCTCTGCCGCCTTCCGGATGCCTGCCTTGGTCAGCTTTACGAAAACCTTCGATTCCTCATAACCAATTCGTTCCAGGTTTTCGGGGGCGATCAGGAGCTCCTTGTCGGAATACCACTTGCCCGTGTCGGCGACCATCGCGCTGATGGCCCAGCTCTTCTCGTCCAACATGAAGCTGCTGAAGGAACCAACCTTTCCGTCGGTGGCCATGATCGGGTAGCCTTTTATCGCCTTCATGCTTTGGAGATGCTTGTCGTCCCGATGGTGATACTTGCGTTGAGCCAGCGCCTGATCCTTCGATGGCAGCATGACCACCGGAAAGCCGCCCAGGCCCCACATCGCCGTGCCGCTCCAGTAAGGTGGCCAGCCGTAGTAACGGTAGTAGTCGATCTCGAATTGCCGCGAGACCGGCTTGTGCGAATCAATCGAGGGACTGGCTTCGATCTGTTTCCGGGTGAGTGCCACGGACAGGTTCTTGCCAGTTCTATTCAAACGTCCGAAGGCATGCGGGGAAAGCAGCACCTGTCGACCGCTCAACCATGAGCCCGTGTTGACTATCAGGTAGCGGACCACCCAGGTCTGGTCGTCAAAATAGAAGTCCTTTACATGGCCGATATCGCCATCCGAAGCAGTGAGTTTGTTGCCGAAGAGTTCGTTGATGTTTCTTTGCATGAAAGGTTGTGTCCCGCATCGTCGGATTTCTCCTCCGGGTCCCCATTTCGAGGATGGTGAAGGATGCGCCGACACCCGATCGCGAACCATGGGGTGTAGCCCGACACCAAGGGCGGACGGTCGCGGACGATTTTTGTTTGGCAAACCGGAGGGACAGGCCCGAAAGAGCGCCCGCGATCTCCGCTTGAGCAGCCCTCCTGCTCGCGGACGCCGGAACCTACGGCGCGCCAGCCTCCTGTGCAGGCATCGTGAAATCGCCTGGGCATGGCGCGCGGCGCCCGGCCCCGCGTGGAGTCCCACGCAATTCATCGGCCTGGGTTTCCGCCTGCTGCTGCCGGGAGTTGCATTGAGTGCACTGGGTGTTTGAGCGACGAACTGTGCCAGGTGGAGCGTCCTGCCCGGTGTCACCTCCCATTCCGTCGGCATCGTCGCCGTGACGCCGCACCCGCTGCCAAGATCAACGCAGCCCGGGTCGTATTGGCCCAAACGAGCAAGGCGAGACCCGGTTTCCCCAAATGTGTGAGGCGCGGCGCGACACGCCATGCTTGGCAGACGGCCCGTCCGGGGCGATGCATGCGCCATGAACACCCCGTCCTCCTCCTCCGGCCGGCTCTCCGGCCGCACCGCACTGGTCACCGGATCCACGCGCGGCGTGGGCCGACTCGTCGCCGAAGCCCTCGCCCGCGAAGGCGTCGCGCGCGTCATGGTTCACGGCAGGACCGAAGGCTCCTGCGCCGAGACCGTCCGCCTCGTCCGCGCCGCGGGCGCTGAGGCGATTGCCCTGACGGCCGAGCTGTCGGATCCCGCCCAGGTGGAGGCACTCGCAGACCGCGTGCTCGCCCTCGGCGGCGTCGACATCCTGTACAACAACGCAGCCGTCATGCATCCCTGGCGGGAGAGCATCGACCTGCACACCCAGCGGGATTGGGAGTGGTCGTTCCAGGTGAATGTATTCGCATTGGTGCGACTCTGTGCGCGACTGATCCCCTCGATGCGCGCCAAGCGCTGGGGCCGGATCGTCAACGTGACCTCCGGCATCGACAAGACACCCCAGCTCGCTGGCTACGGCTCGAGCAAGTGGGCCGTGGACAAGTTCACCGACGACCTCGCCGCCGAGCTGAAGGGGTCCGGCGTGATCGTCTCGCGCCTCGACCCGGGCTGGCTGCGCACCGACCTAGGCGGTCAGCACGCCCCGAACGCCCCCGAGACCGTCCTTCCCGGCGCCCTCGTCCCCGTGCTGCTCCCCGACAACGCGGCCGGCGGCCAGTTCTTCCGGGCGCAGGATTATTCCAAAAGCGGCGGTTGAATCACGGAGACATCCTTCTCCTCGGCCACCAAGGCCTTCGACCTCGGAATTGAACCGCCACGAGAATCACGAAATTTCAGGGGCGTCGGCTTTGCGTTGGGTGCGCCTATAAGCGCGCTCGGATCAGGGGCGGCACCCTGGCGCCTTTTTGCGTTTTTCGTGGCCAATTCCTTCAGGGGTTCCGATTGCGGCCCAGGCGCTCTGGTTCTTTCTGATTCAACCTAACCTTCCGCCGCGGTCCGCGCTCGCGGCCAAAGGCCGCTTCGCTTCGTCCGATTCTCTGCGCCTCTGCGTCTCTGCGTGAGCCCTATTGATCCGTGACCACGCGCAGAAGCTCGCGGTGATCCGTCTTGCCGGTGCCGAGCTTGGGGATCGTCGTCATGACGCGGAGCTCGCGCGGAGCGCAGAGGTTCGACAGGCCGGCCTCGCGAATCGCACCGCGAAGATCGGCAAGGGTCAGTGCTGAGTCGTTGGATACCCCAATCAGGCGCTCGCCCTTTTCGGCGTCGGCAACGGCGACCACCGCGATCTGGAAGCGCGGGCTCCGTCCGGCGAAGGCCTTCGCGAGCGTCTCCTCGACCGCCGTCAGGCTCACCATCTCACCGCTGACCTTCGCAAACCGTTTCAGGCGTCCGAGGATATGGACGAACCCATCCTCGTCCACGGACACGATGTCGCCGGTGTCGTACCAGCCGCCGAGCGACTGAAAGCGCTCGTTGGCGTCGGCGTTGAGGTAGCCCCTCATCACGTTGGGACCGCGGACCAGGAGTCGTCCGCCCTCGGCGATACCCTCGACAGGCTCGAGGCGATGCTCGACGCCGGGAAGGAAACGCCCGGCGCTCCCGAAACGGGACTCCACGCGTGTGTTGGCCGCGATGACGGGGCTGCACTCGGTCGCGCCATAGCCCTCGATGATCCGCACGCCGAATTTCCGCGCCCAGGTGTCGAAGGTCGCCTCCTGCACCTTCTCGGCGCCCGCGACGAGAAAGCGTACCGAATTGAAGTCGTAGGCGTGGGCCTTGCGCGCGTAGCCGTTCAGGAACGTATTCGTCCCCATCAATACGGTGCAGTCGCGGTCGTACACGAGCACCGGAACCGTGCGGTAATGGAGCGGCGACGGGTACAGGAAGCAGTAGCAGCCGCGGATGAGGGGGAAGAGCACGCCCGCCATCAGGCCGAAGCTGTGGAAGAGCGGCAGGGCGTTGAAGAAGCGGTCGCTGTCGCGCAGGTCGATCACCGCGCTGATCTGCCGCACATTGGAGACCAGGTTGCGGTGGCTCAGCTCGACGCCCTTCGGTGTGCCCTCGGAGCCGCTCGTGAAGAGCACCACCGCGGGATCGGAGGCCGACACCGGGGCGCGGTTGAGACGGCGCCCGGGATTCAGGCGGTTTCGGAACGTGGCACCGAGTTTGGCCGCGGTCCCCAGCGAGGCGCGGACGTCCTCGAGATACACGAGCTTCAACCCGGCGGCCTCAAACGGACGCGGATCGATGCGCGCCTTTTCCAGGAACAGGCGCGACGTGATCACGACCCCCAGTCCGGCAAGCCGTGCACACTCAAGCATGACGGGCACCCCGCTCGAAAAATTCAGGATCGCCGGCACACGGCCCGTCTCCCACAGGCTCAGCAGGGTCAGGGGCGTGGCATTTGCGTTGGGAAGCAGGACCCCGACGCGGTCACCGGGCCCGCCGCCGAGCAGCGCCGACCAGCGCGAGGCGAGCAGGTCGGCCGCCACGGCCACTCTTCGGTAGTTCAGCGTGACGAAGCTCGGATCCTCGAACGCGATCCTGGCCGGCGTCGCCGAGACGGCCTCGGCGACCGCCTGCGGTATCGTCGCGGCGCCGTGCTCCAACTCCACCCGCACCTGCCAGTCGAGCATGCGGTCGCGCAGCCACGAGGTGGTCTTCTGCCGCGCTTTCGACGACGAGAGTCCCTCGAAGGTCGGCGGTCGGGCGCCGGCGTCGAAATGCACCGATACGCGAGGGAACCAGCGCGTCCAGCCTCCGTGCTTGACCCAGCGCAGGCGGTTCGCGCCGCGCAGGTAGGCCGTCACCACGCGGGCCCCCGTGTGCTGGAGCAGGAAGCCCACGCCCTCGTGAAGCTTCATCAGCTCGCCCGAGGTCGAGATTCGACCCTCCGGAAACAGGACCAACTTTCCTCCCTTCGCAATGAAGTCGGCCATCTCGCGCACCGCATAAGGCGAGGCCTGGTCCACGGGAAAGGTGCGACGGTTGACCATGATGCGGCGGTGCACCCACGACAGGTTCGCTGTCGTGCTCGCGGTGACGAAGCGCCAGTCGTCGTCGATCGCCGCGCCCACCAGGAGCCAGTCGATCCACGAGACGTGGTTCGGGGCGAGCAGCATCGGTCCCGGCCCCTCCAGCGCATCGGCACCGTGGATACGATAACCGAAGAACAGCCGAAGGATGAAACGCACCAGGGTTTTCATGGTGTCGATTCGGTTCGAGGGTTCAGGAACGGTCGCCCGCGGGACGGTTGAAACTCATCCAGATGCAGCCTAGCGCGACGGCCGCGCCCAGCGCGAGAAAGACTCCGCTGGAGGTCAGGCCCACGCGAACCGCGCCGAACACATATGCGCCGGCGAGGCACATGCCGAGGTTGTCGGTGAGATTCTGCGCCGCAATCGTCTTGCCGAGCTTGTCGGGATCCGACTCCGCCTGGAGCGCCGCGTTGAGCGGAATGAGAAACAGGCCCG
>JAJXYI010000320.1 GCA_021780625.1 bacterium
GGGCGCAGTGGCTTCGAGGGGTCTCGTTCCCGAAACTGACGGAATTTTTGGAGGAACGGGGGCATGGGGCCTCCGCTCTCGACCGATCCTGCGTCAGGCAGTTCCAGATACAGCGCCCGGGGAGCATGGAGTGACGACCGACGCGGCGCGCCGGCGCGAATGTCCAAGATCCAGCCGGAATACCGCTTTTGACACAGAGGGCACAGAGGCCCAACCCGAGCCAAGCCGGAGGTCCCAAGCGTGGGCGAGCCGATCCCCACATCCAACGTCGGACGCTTCCGCACGTGGCGGCGAGCGTGAGCGAGCCGATCCCCAGCGTCCTCCGTGTCCTCCGAAGGGTGACCACGAAGGGACACGAACGACCGAACCGGTTTGAGCCACAGATGAACTCAGATGGACACGGATGCTCAGCGGGTACGAATGGGTGCCAAGGGGTGTGGTTGTCTCAGACCTTCGCGTCTATTCGCGTACTTGGCGGTCACCTCGATTCAAAATGATCCGCGTTTACACCGCCCCATCGCGGCTCGCATGCACAGGATCGAGGTCAGTCGTTGGGATGACCGGGAATGAGCACAGCCACCCGCATGCCCATGTGCATCACCGAAGCGCGCGGGAGGTCCTGTTGTTTGCGACGAAACGCGTGTCGCGCAGGCAATGGTGGATCGCGGGCGCCGCCGTCGTGGGGGTGGTCGCCGCGGTCGCGTGGATCCTGCTCTTCACCCGGTTCGACTGGCACGCCGCGCTGGATTTCGTCGCAGCGCTCCGCCCCGTGCCGCTCATCGTTGCAATGTCGCTCCTGCCGTTGATCGGCTTTCCGATCCTCCCTGTCTATCTGGCGGCAGGTGTGCGTTTTGGCGCCCTGCTGGGCGGAGTCGTTGTGACGCTTGCGACGGTCGTCCACCTGCTCGGCAGCTACCTTCTCTTCCGGACGATCCTGCGGCGTCCCATCGAGCGCTGGCTTGCGCGCTGGCACGCCCACCTTCCCCACATACCCCGTGACGAGGAGGCGGCGATAGCGCTGATCATCGCGCTCGTGCCCGGACTCCCCTACGTCGCCCGCAATTACCTGCTCGCGGCGACGGGCATCCGCTTGAGCATGTATTTCTGGGTGTGCCTGCCGATCCACGTCGCCAAATCGTACGTCTCCATCCTCCTGGGCGATGTGGGCGCGGACGCCGACGTCGGACGGCTTGTCGTCATCGGCAGCATCGAGCTCACGAAACTCGCGATCGTTGCCGGCGTGATCTGGTGGCTGCGGCGCCACCACCTGCGGCTGCATGGTCACGATCCGGATGGGGTGCTGTCGCCCTGACCCAGGCATCCTGAAACCCGGCGGGCATCTGCCGGCGTCCCACGGCGGGCCGCCAGAATCTTGAGGCTCACCAACCGCGATTCTGACAGGCTGCCGCAACGCGGCCCCACACGCATCGAGCGCGCGAACCCAATCGACCGGGGGAGATCCGGCAGCGTGCACAACTTCACCTGTTCATGGGGTGGCTCGACGGCAGGTATGGTCTCGCATCCCCGCCGCCAGTGAAGGAAGTTGCGGGCCTTGTCTGCGCGTCGAAGCCGCCCACAAGGCGCTGCGACGAGATCCCGATTCCGACTCACCTGAATTCCCTTTCCAACTGAACTACCGATCATGTTCACCCCGCTCCGCCGTCTGCCCTTTGCCCTGCTGCTCAGCTTCCTCCCCTTCACCGCACACGCCGCGTCCGAGCAACCCATGCAGCTGTTTCTCCTGATCGGGCAATCCAACATGGCGGGGCGCGGGCCCGTCGAGCCGGAGGACAAGGTCGTGCATCCGCGCGTGTTCATGCTCACGAAGGACCTTGCCTGGGCGCCGGCCACCGATCCCATGCACTTCGACAAGGCCATTGCCGGCGTCGGCCCCGGGGCGTCGTTCGCGCGCACCCTCGCGGAGGCCGAGCCCGGCGTCACCATCGGCCTGATCCCGGCCGCGGTGGGCGGCACCTCGCTCGACCAGTGGAAGCCCGGCGGCGCATTGTACACCGCCGCGGTCACCCGGGCGCGCGAGGCGATGAAACAGGGCAGGCTCGCGGGCATCCTGTGGCACCAGGGCGAATCCGACAGCGCGAGCGCCAAAGCCTCGACCTACGCGACGCGCTTCGCGGCCATGATCGCGCAGCTCCGGACCGACCTGAATGCGCCCGACGTGCCGCTGATTGTTGGCGAGACCGGACGCTTTCGCGTCGACGCCCCCGAGATCAACGCGGTCCTGGCAACGCTCCCCAGGACGGTGTCGCATTGCGCATTCGTTTCGTCGGAAGGGCTGACCGACAAAGGCGACAAGCTGCATTTCGACTCAAAGTCCGCCCGCGAACTCGGCCGCCGCTACGCTCGCGCGTGGCTCGCGCTCACCGGCGGGAAATGATCAAACCCCGGCCTCTGTGGAGGCCGGCTACATCAAACCGCCAATGCCTTGTTGTAGCCGCGGTCCGCAGACCCCGGGCGTGGCCGAGCAGGGCCAGGACCGCTGGCCGGTCAGCACCCCACCTACAAAGATCCCAAACCCCGGCCTCTGTGGAGGCCGGCTACATCAAACCGCCAATGCCTTGTTGTAGCCGGGGTCCGCGGACCCCGGGCGTGGCCGAGCAGGGCCAGGACCGCTGGCCGGTCAGCACCCCACCTACAAAGATCCCAAACCCCGGCCTCTGTGGAGGCCGGCTACATCAATCCGCAAATGCCTTGTTGTAGCCGCGGTCCGCGACCCCGGGCTTGGCC
>JAJXYI010000716.1 GCA_021780625.1 bacterium
GCGGCGATCCTGCGCTCCCGGATACCCGTCCGCGTCCTGATCCACTCGTCGCTGGTGTCGACCTGGAGCGCGAGTTCGTCGTTTGTGAGCACTCGAGGCGGCGCGTAGGAGCCGGTGCCCAGAATCACCGTCGAGGGGTGGACCATGTTGAAAAGGGTTGGCGGCTCGGCGGTGGCAGGCGCGGAATCACGCGGTGACCGTCGGGTGCAGGATCTCGTTGGCCTTCGAAACGTCGGCTTCGATGCGCCGGTTGAGATCGATGCGGATGAACTCGCTGGCGTCGCGGATGGCGCTCTTGATGGCGTGACGGTTTGCGGAACCGTGGGCCTTCAGGACATTTCCACGAAGACCGAGGAGGGGGGCGCCGCCGTAACGTTCCGGCTGGATACGCCGCTTGACGGCACCGAACGCTCCCTGGGCAATCAAGGCGCCCGCCATGCGCAGCGGGTTCGCCTTGAGCTCGTCCTTGAGCATCGTCTGGAAGAACTTCACCAGCGACTCCCAGCTCTTCAGGCAGATGTTTCCGACGAAACCGTCGCAGACGACGACGTCGACGTTGTCGAAGAAGACCTGGAAGCCCTCGACCGGACCCTTGTAGTCGATGAGGGTGCCGAGCCGCTTCAGGGCGTCGTTGGTCTCGGCGATCAGGGCGTTGCCCTTGCCTTCCTCGGTGCCGATCGTGAGCAGGCCGACTCGCGGTCGCTCCACGCCGAGCACCACGCGGCAGTAGTGGGTACCGAGAAGAGCGTTGTGAACCAGATGTTCGACCCGGGCCTCGGGATTCGCGCCGGCGTCGATCAGGATGAAGTACCCCTTGTCCCGGGGAATCACCGGCGCGAGCGCGGGACGTTCGATGCCGTCGAGCGTGCGGAGCTTCAGTGTGCCGGCGGCGACCAGAATCTTGGTGTTGCCAGTGCTGACGACCGCGCCGGCTTCGCCGGCCTTCACGAGCTCGATCGCGCGGAACATCGACGCATCGCGCTTGCGTTTGAGCGTCTGCATCACCTCGTCGTCCATCGCAATCACCTCGGACGCGTGAACGACCGAGACCTTCGGATGGGACAGGAGGTGGGCGCGTTTGAGCAGCGGTGTCAGCTTCGCCTCGTCGCCCACGAGGGTGACGGGGAACAGGGACGGAAATTCGGACAGGGCCAACCTGACCGCCTCAACGACCTCGGAGGGACCGAGGTCGCCGCCCATGGCATCGACCGCAATGCGACCGGCGTTACCGGCGGGGGAACCCATTGCTGGGACCGGAAATACGGGAGGTCTTAGACCTCGACGTCGAGCACCTGGCGACCGCGATACAGGCCGGTCTTGGGATTTACGTGGTGCGGACGCGTCAGGCTGCCGTCTGCGTCTTTGGCAAACTCAGGAGCGCGGAAAGCGTTGGCAGCGCGACGATTAGCGCTGCGGCGTTTCGACTGCTTGCGTTTCGGATTGGCCATGGTGCGAGTTGTTTTAGGAAGACATGGAGCCTCCGTGAGGAGGCCGATTGATGCGATGAAAGGTGAAGGTGGTAAGAACTGAGTTTGGCAGCGTCAAGAAGGATAACCTCGATAAATTTTGAACTGGGTCAGGCCGAAAACCAGAGGCCAAGGGCTGCGGCGAGGGCGATTCGGTAGAGGGCGAAGGCGGCGAGGCCGTGGCGGGAAAGGAATCCGACGAGGAAGCGCACGGCCACGGCGGCCGAGAGGGCGGCGATGGCGATTCCGAACAGTACGGGTTCCCAGCCGAACACAGCGATCATGGCGGGGCCGCTGGACAGGGCTTTGACGAAGGCGGCGCCGCCGAGGACGGGGAGGCCGACGAGGAAGCTGAATTCGGCGGCGCGGGCAGGGGAGAGTCCCGCAAAATAGCCGCCGATGATGGTCACCATGGACCGGCTGGTGCCGGGCCAGAGGGCGAGGCACTGGAGTCCGCCGATGCCGAGGGCCTGGGTGGCGGACAGGTCGGGGGCGTCTTTGGGAGAGGATCCCGACCCGTGGCGCTTGCGCCAGCGTTCGGCCGCGATCATGAGTGCCGCGCCCGCAACCTGGGCCAGGATGACGGCGCGCACGGAAAACAGGCGATCCACGTAATCGTGCACGAGGAGACCCACGGCGGCCACGGGCACGAAGGCGAGCAGCAGGGCGCGCAGGAGGCGCCCGCCCTCGGGGTCGGCTCCGGTGAGACCGCGCAGGGCGGAGACGACCCGGCGCCAGTAGAGGAGAAGGACCGCGAGGATGGCGCCGACCTGAATGATCACCGTATAAGTGTCGGCCGCGAGCTTGAGCGTGAGCGGCACGCCCTCGGGGCGCGAGGGGGTCGGGGCCCGGTGCCACAGTGGGCTGCCGTCGGGGCTGCGGAGCGGGGCGTCGGATTCCAGGCCGAGCAATTCGTTGGCGATTATGAGATGGCCGGTGGATGAGATGGGCAGGAATTCGGTGACGCCCTCGACGATCCCGAGGACGGCGGCCGAGCGGAGGTCGAGCTTCGTGGACTCAGGGGGCCGGGAGGCGGGGGAGGCGGCGTGCAGGGGCAGGGCAAGCAGACCCACGAGGATCGCGGCGGCGGGGGGCAGGCGCATGGGTATCGAGGGATACAGGGACGCGGCCGTGCGGCAAGCGTGGTCGGAGGCGCCAACCGCACTCGACAAACCGGTTGGGAGCGCGACAAGCTCCGGGCCATGGCCGCCGCCCAGCGAGTCCTGGTAGTCGAGGATGAACCGTCGATCGCGGACACCCTTGTGTACGCGT
>JAJXYI010000612.1 GCA_021780625.1 bacterium
AAATGGAGGGATAGTAGGGAGCCGCAGTGCCCGTTCGCGTGTACCCCATGGCGATGTTTCCCGAGCCGTCGATGGAGGCGGAGCCCACGGACCGGTGCACGTTGGCCTCACCGCCCACGACGCCCTCCTGGTAGAGGGACCACACGCCCCCCGTCTTACGGACCTCGAACCAGCGAAGCGCCGCGTGGTCCGTCCCGTCCACGTCCTCCACGAAGCACCCGACGACGCTCTCGTGGTCTCCGAAGTTCCGGTACTGGAGGGGGAAGTGAACCGGCTCTCGAATGGGGTCGATCTTCTGGCTCGTCCCCGGCTGGGGCATGCAGTTCCACTTGTCTCCCATGCCGCACAGGGTCATGTCGTAATCGGCCATGTGCAGGCTCGGAAGCTGCGTGATGGTGGAACTGGCGGGAGTGGCCCAGTCCACGCTGATGGCCCACATCTCCAGAAGGTCGTAGGTGGGCGTGTTGGCCCCGTCCTGCGCTTCGTCGTCGCGGGGACGCATGACGATGGCGGGGGAGCCGTTGGGAGGAGCGACCTTGCCCTGCTGGTTGGCCGGCAGCACGAGCTGGAACCCCGAGTTGGGGAGGTCGGGCACGGTGAACTTCTGATAGGTGGCGGGCTGGCCGGCCAGCATCTTGGCTCGGTCCAGGGCTACGACGTCATGAACGCCCGTCGCCCCCGCGTTGATGCCCACGAAGTAGGAGCCGCCGTTCCCGTTCTGCGGCCAGACGCCGTACTTAGGATAGTCCGGAGTGCTCGGCTCCACGTTCATGAAGGCGTAGGCGTACCAAGTGCCCGTCGGGTCCGGCGTGGTGGACACGTAGACGCAGAGGTGGCCGCCCGAGCTGGGGAACTCCGCGATCATCCAGCGGTCGGCCATGCGGTCGTAAAGGACGATGGGGTCGCAATAGCCGCTGCTGCATGGCGAACCGGAGGCGAGGGATTGCATGCTGAAGGTCTTGAGATTCGTTCCGGTGGCCTTTGAAAAGACGCCCACCGTGGAGGTGCTGTAGGCCCCCGAGCTGTTGATCCCCTGAAGAAAATGCGTCGGCCCCACGTCTCCCGTGTCGTCCGGTGGGGAGGAGGGCGAGGTCATGCCGGTGTAAGTGTGAAGGGGTGTGCTGAAGGCGTCCGGTGCGGGCGCGGGCACCTTCATGTTCAGTTCGAGCAGGGGATCGACCTTGGGCTCGATGGGGTAGGGCGTGGGGATGAACCCGAAGTCCTCCCTGCGCTTCATCTCCAGACCGTACATATTCGGGTTCGGCGCCAGGTCGGGGAGGTCCCTCACGGCCGGGGAGATCGTGGGGATCGCCGGCTCGCCGACGTACACCGGCCCGCGAGGCGGCGCGTCCTGAGCCGCCAGGGGAAGAAGCATCCACACCAACACCAGCCCTAAGAGTCGTTTGCCCATCGCACTCCCCCCTGTACTCAGTCATCGTCACCGTCCGGCGCCGCCTGGGGTCGAAGAGTTTCCGGCCCTTGGCTCGCCGCCGTCCGTAGGTACTTGTTTGCCGACCCCGAAGCGTCACGGCGCTGGGCGGGCGAAAGGGGCGCGAGCAGCGCCCCGCAAAGGTCGAGATAGTCCACCGTGGCCCGGTTAAGGCGCACGTGGTAGCCCCCCGCCGAGGCCGATTCCGGCGCAAACGGCTCGAGTTTCCGCGGCCTGTTTCCCCGGTACGTCTGCCGGAATAGAATCTGGTCGCCTTTCCGGACCGCCACGCTCACGTTCTCGATGAGAACCTTGCCCTTGGGCGGAGCGGGAGAGCCGGGTGGGCCCTCCATGACGTAACGCTTCTCGTCGGTCCAGACGCGAAAGCCGACGCTGAGTTCGCCGTACTGCGCCATCACCGCCGGATCGAGCAGGATGGCCCGGATCTCCACGTTCCTGGGGTCCGCGGGCTGTCCATCCAGCCGGATGAGACGCAGGATCACCCCGCCGCGTACGTCGGGTTCTTTGGAGTCTCTGGCTATTTCCTGGAGAAGCTTGGTCTCCGTAAGCCCGTTCAAGGCCGCGAGGCGCACGGCGCCGTCGTCCGACTTCAGGACCAGGTTCAGCAGGAGCGGCTGTAGAGTCAGGAACTCCACGGCTTGCGCGCGGGCGGCGCCCGACGCAGCACGCGCGGCCACTTGGGCGATGGCGTTCTCGTCGCCGATGCGCGCCAGGGCCTCCGCCCGTACGTCTTCGTCCGGATCGTCCGACGCGATCTTGACGAGCGAAGCCTGGTCCAGAACCTTGCTCACCGCCATTCGCCGGATGGTCCAGTCCGAGTTCGTCGAGGCGGCGGCTGCCACAAGAACGGGATCGGTGAGCCGCTTGAGCGCCACGGCTCGGACCCTCGGATCGAGGTCTTGCCGGAGGATCCGGTTGAGCAGCACCTGGTCGTTGAGCCGCGCGACGGCGCCGGCGCGCACCAGGGGATCGGGATCGCCCAGCGCCAGGCGCCGGAACACATCAGGGGCGTTCCCGAGGGCGCCCACGGCGGCCTCGCGGACCGCTCCAGCCTCATCGCCGGCGGCGACGGCCGCGAGGGCGGACGGGTCGTCGAGCCGGGCTACAGCCTCCTTGCGCACCAGGGGCGAGGGGTCCGAGGCCGCGGCGTGCCGCAGAACCCCCTGATCCGAGATGCGGGAGACGGCCCTGGCACGTACGCGCGGTGCCGTCTCGTCCCGGGCCACGAGGGCCAAGGTCTCCGAAGATGCCAGGACGTTCACCGCGGCCCAGCGGACATCCTCCGACC
>JAJXYI010000485.1 GCA_021780625.1 bacterium
TATCTCGCCGTGGAAGCCGCCGTGTTCCTTGTCGACGACGTTCCTGATCCAGAACGGAAGGATGTTGGTCTTCAGTTCGGACTCGATGCGTTGGATGAGATCGGTGCGCTGATTCGCATTCATTTGGGGGAAAGGCGCGAGCCTCGTTTCCAGCTCCCGGCGCGTCAAGAATGCCGGGTCCTCAGACATTTGCCTGAATGCCGTGCCCGCCTCCAAATCCGGCTCACCGGGGCGGCCTGGAAAAGGACTGGTACTCCGGCGGACGCGCGGCGTCCAGCGGACGGCTCACCGTCCGCAGCAGTGCTTGTATTTCTTCCCGCTGCCGCAGGGGCAGGGATCGTTGCGGCCGACCTTGGGTTTCTCGAGCCGCCGCGGGGCGGGCCCGAGGCGGAGGGCGCGCGTGTAGGTCCAGGCGCCGTCGACGCGATGAAACTCGGCCTTCTCCTGATGGGCCTGCTCGACGCCGTCCTGGGCGAAATAGGCGGTGAAATCGACCGTTGCGACGTCGGGCGTGCTGCCGGTCTCGTGTGCGTGGATGACGAGCCGGGTCCAAGGTGAGGAGCCCACGTCGTCGGGGGCGACGAAGGGTTGGGCGGCGGTGCCCTGGTAGCTGCGATGAAGAAAGGCATGGTCGCCGGCGACGTGAGCGGTGAAGCGGGCGCGCATGAGCTCCTCGGCGGTTGCGGCGGGTCTGGCGCCGGTGAGGACCGGCTCGCAGCAGGATTCGAAGGGCTTGCCGCTGCCGCAGGAGCAGGTCTGGCCGCGGATGGGTTTGGAAAGAGGGGAGGGAACGTCGCTCATGGGTGAGGCGGGTCGTATCACAGATGCCGGACCCGACTGCAAGCCCCGCGCGGGCGAAGCGGGGACCCATCGTCGTCGGCATCGCGTGGTCGCAGGACCTGACTCCGCACTCCGCTCTGGACGGCCCCGGGGCGACCCGGTAGTCAGGCCCGCGTATGAAACGCCTATTCCGCCGTCGTGACGTTTCGAAACTCCAAGCCGAGGCGCACACGGACCAGCGCCTCAGCCGGGTCCTGGGCCCGGCCAACCTGACGGCCCTCGGGGTCGGGGCCATCATCGGCACCGGCATTTTCGTCCTCACAGGGACGGTTGCCGCGCAGAACGCCGGACCGGCGGTCGTGCTCTCATTCGTCTTTGCGGGAATCGCCTCGGTGTTCGCCGCCCTGTGCTACAGCGAGTTCGCGGCGCTCGTGCCCGTCGCCGGCAGCGCGTACACCTACGCCTACGCCACCCTCGGCGAAATTTTCGCGTGGATCATCGGCTGGGACCTCATCCTGGAATACGCGGTCGGCGCGATCACGGTCGCGATCGGCTGGTCGGGCTACGTCGTCTCGTTCCTGAACGGCATCGGCATTCACATTCCCGCGGAGTTCTCGGCGGCCACCGGCACGCTGGTGACGCGCCCGGACGGCACGCAGGTCCATGCACTGTTCAACCTGCCCGCGGTCGCGATCATAGTCGTGGTCACCACGCTGCTGGTCGTCGGCATCAAGCATTCGGCCCTCTTCAACAACGCCATCGTTGTTGCGAAACTGGCGGTCGTCCTGCTCTTTATCGCGGGTGCGGCGCATGCGGTGAATCCAGCCAACTGGCATCCGTTCATTCCGAAGAACACGGGGCATTTCGGTCACTTCGGCTGGAGCGGCGTGCTCTCGGGCGCCGGCGTGGTGTTCTTCGCGTACATCGGATTCGACGCGGTGAGCACAGCGGCGCAGGAGGCGAAGAATCCGAAGCGCGACATGCCGATCGCGATCATCTCTTCGCTGGTGGTCTGCACCGTCCTCTACATCGCGGTCTCCGCGATCGCCACGGGCGTGCTTCCCTACGGGCAGCTCGACGTTCCGGATCCGATCGCCAAGGTGGCCGATCATGCGGGGCTGGGGATGATGGTCGGAGGCGTGAGCCTGATGGCGCAGCTGATCAAGCTCGGCGCGATCGCGGGCCTCTCGTCGGTGATCCTCGTGATGCTGCTCGGCCAGTCGCGGGTGTTCTATTCGATGGCGCGCGACGGCCTGCTGCCTCCGTTTGTCAGCCGCGTGCATCCGCGCTTCAAGACGCCGTGGCTGACGTCGATCGTCACGGGCGTGGGCGTGTGTATCTTCTCGGCCGTGCTGACGGTGCGCGAGGCGGGCAGCCTCTGCTCGATCGGCACGCTGCTGGCGTTCGTGATCGTGTGCACGAGCGTGCTGGTGCTGCGCATCCGGGAACCGCACCACGAACGGGCGTTTCGCACCCCTGCGGTCTGGTTCGTGGGGCCTGCGGGCGCGATCTCGGCGCTCGTGCTGATGGCCAGTCTGCCCTGGGAGACCTGGGTCCGGCTGATCGTGTGGTTCCTAATCGGCATGGTGGTCTATTTTGGATACAGCCACCGCCATTCGAAGCTGCATGCCGGCTACCTCGCCCAGGGCGAGGCACACGACGAGACGATCGACACCTGAGGGCGTCTTGCGGCGGTCCCGGGAGGCGTCTAATGAGTGAGTCCCGCGGCGGTGCCCATCGCCCGCGGGTTCGTGCAGCGTCCGTGCTTTCTCCCCATGATATCCCCGAGTCATTCCCTGTGCGCGCTGTGCCTGTTCCTGGTCGGCGCTTTTGTGGTGCGGGCCGAGCCCTCCTTCAAGACGCCCGTCAGCTATGAGGAGGCCACCCGCCGCGCCGACGAGCTGCTCGCGAAGATGACGATCCAGCAGAAGATCGAGCTGATCAGCGGGCACCATTC
>JAJXYI010000231.1 GCA_021780625.1 bacterium
CGGCCAGCTATCAAGAGCCCAGCCGCGCGTGCTCTTCTTCGCTCGGACCGGCCTCGGGTACGAACTTCCGCAGCGAACGACTAGCCTGGATTTCCACGGACAGGAATTCGCCTAAGCAATTGCTGCAACATGCAGCAAATCGCCGGTTCCGCAGGCGGACGAGCGCGCGGGACAGGGTCAGGCGACCAGCCGGAGCTCGCGACCGTTCCACCACGGCACGCTGACGCGCGAGTTGAGGATGCCGGAGTCGATGAGGATGGGCAGGTGCGCCCTGCGGTGGAGCTCCACCTTCACCTCGGAGTCGCCGACCGTCACGGTGGCAGGGATGTCGAGGAGGTCGCGGAAGATCCGCTTGGCTTGCGCGTCCTCGTAGCCGCGCATCTTGTCGGCGAGCTGCCGGTAGAGCCCGCTGGCGATCACCAGCAGAGCCATGTCGAAGTCCACCTTGATGCCGACCGCCGAGGAGAGGGCGTTCATGTGGAAGAACCGGACGGCGTCGGACAGGGCGTTCTCGATGAGCATCCGCTTGGCGTAGCGGGTGACGAGCTGCTTGGCGGTCCGGGGATCGTTGGTCAGCAGGACCGTCGGGTCCTCGTGTCCGAGCTCCTTGACGAACAGCTGACGGAACTGCCGCTTCCCGATCGTGACGGCCTGCTCGTAGACCTTCGGGAACCGATACTTCCGGGTCGGCACGTCGAGCTCGTACTCGCGCCAGGCCGACCCCGGCACGAGCGCCACCTCCTGCTTGAGCTTCGGCGAGCGGGACCGCAAGGTCATGAAGGTGATGCCCATCTCGTCCAGCCGCTCGAGATTGGCGAGGGTCGTCAGCTTGGAGTCGAAGACGAGGTGGCGGGGCTGCTCGCCGCGCACGCGCTTCCAGAAGGCGATGAACTTGAAGATCTCCTCGGACTCTTCGCCCTTGCGGAGGTCGGCGTTGGAGTAGCAGAAGGCGCGGCCGTCGAGCTCCTGCGCCAGGAAGGCGAGCACGCACTTCTGCCGGCGGCTGCGCATGGCGAGGAAGTGGCACTGCACGCCGGGGTGCTCGCCGAAGTAGGGGATGGAGTGGAAGTCGAGGTTGAACGAGTCACCGGGGAAGAGCGCAGCGCTGTCGACCTGCCGGTGGTACGCGGCCTGGAGGTTGACGATCTGCTGGTGGCCGATGCGGGAGGAGTACTCGGACAGGAAGCTGCGCTTGGGGATGGCGTTGAGGCCGGCCAGGAGGCTCAGGCCCTGGTCGGCCACGTGGGGCATCACGTGGCTGCGGCGCTCGATGGACCAGAGCTTGAGGGCCAGCATGGAGCGCAGCGCGTGGCTGCCGGGGATCATCCTCGAACCGGGGAGGCCTGCCGCCTCGGCGAGGCCGTCGAGGTCGAGAGCGACGAGGGCGGGGACGAACAAGAACAGGCCGCCGCACATCGTGTCGAAGCGGCGCGGGGCGAAGGAGAGCTGGCGGACGTCGGCGACGGCCTCGATGGTCGGGCGCAGCACGTCGGGCCGCTCCTCGTCGAGGCGCCGGGGCAGAGCCGAGAAGCCTTCGGCCTTGAGGACCTCGCGCACGGCGGTGGGGCTGAGGGGCTTGCCGCGCGCCTTGAGCGTCGCGCTGATTTCGTAGACGGAGTGATTGGTCTTGCGCAGCTCGACGATCAAGTCGCGCGCGGCGGACTTCTTGGGCTGGGAGCGGGGGCCCGGCTGAGGGGTCAGGAAGAAGGCGGGGCTTTGCTCGCGGCGGAAGCGATGGCAGAGCACCTGGAAGGACGCCTTCGTGTAGCCGAAGGCAGAGGCCGCCTCGCCCGAAGGACGCCCCTCGGCGAAGTAGGCCCGCAGGGCTTCGTACTGCCGCTGCTTCGGGGAGGAGGGCTCGCAGAAGAACCGCCTGCACTCGCTAAGTGACTTTGGTGCGCCGATCGGCATGTCCGTACAGTGGTCGCCACCGTACCGGAGGTCAAGCACAAAGTCGCTCGCCCGCCTTCTGCCTGATGATGCCGGCGCATTTTCGCTCTTAGCTGCCCCGCAGGCGCGGTGCCGAGTCCCGACAGGCAGGCAGTCTAGACGGCGAACGTATCGACTATGATCACTGACTTAGCATGCCGATAGCACCACCATTTACACTCAGCGGAAACCGACATCGACGAAGGGCAGCCGATAGGGCGGCGTACCCCGCAGCGGAATTCCACGAGGGAGCGCGCGAACCAGGGCCGCGCGGGCCACGCTCAGGCGAACGCGGCAACAGACGCTCAACTCTTAGCGGAACCCCGGTGCGTGGAAATCCAGGCTAGCGACACTCGAGTACCCCGACCTGCGGAGGTGTTGCGTTGCACGCCCGTTGGCATGAGCAGGGCCGTTGCACGGCGGCTGTCATGGCCGAAGTCCAGACCGAGTGCTCTTTGGATCGGCAGGCGCGGCGCGTGGCGATGCTGATGGTGCGTTGCGCCCGGGCCGGCGTCGCCGCTGCGCCAAGCAGCGAGCTGAGCTTTTCCGCCGAGGGGATGCGCGGAGCGTAGGCGACCGAAGGGAGCCGCAGCGGAGCGCGTCCCCTCGGCGGCACGCCGCCCCGGGGCTGGGAAAACTGGCGCGCCCGCGTCCGGGTGGTCCAATCGAGACAGAGGGCCGGATGAAAAGAAGCCCACGGTAGCAGCCGTGGGCTTCGGTGCTGCGGGCGCCTTGCTTGGTTGGAGCCGGGCTCGACGCCTGCCTTGGAGAGGCAGTTGGGATCATCTCGCAGT
>JAJXYI010000592.1 GCA_021780625.1 bacterium
GGCCGGATACCGATTTTTTCACGGCGAGCAGCAGCGGTGCCATCTTCGGCGAGCTGGTGGCCGCCGCCGCCGCCCAGCTCGCACGCGACCACGGCGCGGATCCCGCCGCGATGACTTTCGTGGAGGTCGGCGCCGAGACGGAGGAGGGCGTGCTCGAGGGCGCGGCCCACCCCTTCGGCGCGCGTCGCGTCCTCCGGCTGGGCGACCCGCTCGCGGCGGAGGGGTCCTGCGTCCTGTTCTCCAATGAGCTGTTCGACGCCCAGCCCTGCCGGCGCTTCGTCCGCCGCGGCGGGACCTGGCTTGAGGCCGGCGTGGCCGAGAGCGCCGGAGCCCTCGAGGAGCGCCTGCTCGGCCCCGTATCGGAACCCTGGCTACCAAACGACGCCCCGGAAGGCTACCGCTTCGACGCCCCGCGGGCCGCCGCCACCCTCGCCTCCCACCTCGCCGCCCGCACCTGGTCCGGCCTTTTCCTCGCCTTCGACTACGGCAAGAGCCTCGCCGAGCTCGCGCACGACACTCCCGGCGGCACCGTCCGCGCCTACCACCGCCACACCCAGGTCACCGATCTTCTCGCCCGCCCCGGCGCCCAGGATCTCACCTGCCACATCTGCTGGGACTGGATCGCAGAGGCGCTCCAACACGCCTCGTTCCCAAATCCCGTGCTCGAATCGCAGGAGACCTTCCTCGTCCGCCACGCAGGCCCCTTCATCGCCCTCGAGATCGAGCGCGAGGCCCGCGGCGCCAGCCCCCGCAAACGCGCGCTCATGCAACTGCTGCACCCCGCCCACCTCGGGCGAAAATTCCAGGTCATGCACGCCTGGCGATCCGCCTCCGTGACAGAGTAGTAAAATTACCGACCACCCCACTCAGGTTTTGCATGCAACCCAAGCTCCCCCATCGTCCATGCCGTTGACAGAATGAGCAATCAGGGTGCCCCCGAATTTTCAGGTGAGGAAAACGCCCAGTCTCCCAAGACATCCCTCGAAACCCCCATCCAACTCGAGGACGAGCGTTTCCCCACCCCCGGCGCAAGCTGGCTGAAGACCTACATCGTCCGCGACCCGATCGAACGGGCACAATGCGGCCCCTCGTGGTCGGCCTCCGTCATTGCTCCTCCTAAGGACGTGATCATCGTCGGGGTCCGCTCCGTCGATCCCCGCCACGACGAGGCCTGGGACCGCCTTCGCTCCTGCTCGTCGCCCGCCCTCCTCAAGCCCACCGAAGGCCGCCTCATCGACGACCGCCGCTTCGAAATCTTCGAGGCCTGCAACGGCACCCCGCTTTCCGAGTGGACGGTCGCCAACCCCGCACCATCCCCGGAGGTGCTCACCGCATGGACCGGCGACCTCGCCGACGCCCTTGAGAATCTCCAGCGCAACGGCCTGATCCACTCGAGGATCGAGCCCGACAACCTCTTCGTCGTCGAGGACCGCACTCCGCCCCGGCTCGTGGTCGGCGGGCTCGAGTCGGTCGTCTCCTACGCCCGCACCGAGGCCATCCCAATCGCCACCGACCCCTTCTACGGTCCACCCGAAGCCGTCGGACGCCCCGCCCACCCGGGCGGCGAATCACTCCTGGTCTGGGACTGGTGGTCGGTGGGGCGCGTGATCCAGGAACTCGTGCTCGGACGCCACATCCTCGAACACATGCTCGACTTCACGATGTCCCGCCAGTCCGCGGACGATCGTGAGTTCGCCGAAAAACTGCTCCTCGAGCAGGCACACGGGGAGACCCGTGCAGGCGGCCTCGAGGCGATGCCCGCCACCGACAAGCGCATCGACCTGCTCCTTCACGGCCTGCTCACCGCCTCGGTCGACGCCCGCTGGGGCCTCCAGGACGTCCGCCAGTGGCTCCAGGGCGAGACTCCCCGCGAACGGTACCGCATCGGCAGGAACGAGCGGCTGTTTCGCTGGCGCGGCCGCGCCTGGACCGTCCAGGAGGCCGCCGAGGAGATGCGCTCCGCCGAATTCTGGGAAGAGGGTCGCCGCCACATTTTCACCGACAACGAGCCCGACACTCTCGTCTCCTTCGTACGATCCGAGGCCGCAATGCAGCCCCTCGCCCAGAAGATCAGCGAAAGCTCGGCGCTCGCCCGCGCACCCGAACTTTCGTCGCTGGCAGTCGTCCCGTTCCGCGAACTGATCCTCGCCATCGCGCTGCAAAAGCTCGCGGGCGGCCCGCTCGTCCATCGCGGCCACGTGGTCGACAATCTTTATCTGCGCGACCTGGCCGCCGCCGATGCCTTCGCCGGAACCAACTTTCCCCTGATCCAGGTGCTCACGCACGCGAGCATCGTCGCTGTGATCGAAAAGCTGGACCCCGGCGCGGGACGCATGCTCGGCGACTGTTCGAAGCTGGCGCTGCGCGCACTCGATCGCGGCTTTCGGCAACGCTGGCTTACCCGCAATGGCACCGCGGAGGTCATGCGCCTGTGGTCCCTCGCCTTTGACGCCGCCAGCGTAAGCCAGGCCGAGCGCCAGAAGCTCAAGGAGCTCTACGCCCGCAGCGACACTCCCGAGGTGGACGCGCTCTTCAGCGCCGAGAACAACGCCCCCGACGAGGTGCTGCTGCTCGCCTGGATGCTGCCCCAGGCGCAGCAAAAGTTCGGCTTCGTCACCCACGAGGACTGGGCGTTGCGCCAGCAGGCCGCCCTCTCCGAGCGCGGCCGCCAGCTCGCGGGCATCCTGTTCTGGAAGCGCCTGCGCCGCGTGCTCCGCCTGGCGCCCCTGCTGTTCGGCAATCTTCCGCTCGTGCTCGGGCTTTGGATACTGCTCGGGCTCTTCATGGCCTTCGCCTGGCCCGGTCTCTCGGGCATCCCCCTTGCCGTGCTTCCGCCGCTCGTCGCCGTGTCGCTGCGGTTTCTTTTCGCCCCGATGCTCAACCCGCTGCTCGCCGCCCACGCCCCCAAAGCCAGGCCCTGGGGCCTCCGCGACGGCGTGGCACGCTGTGAGAAGGAGCTGTCCGCCTTTTCCGAGCGCGCACTCCACGAACGCGAGATCGCCCACTCCCTCGCCGCCCTCAACGCCGACCTCGCCCACCTTGCCCCAAACGCCAAACCCGTGCAGCTACCCCCGCATTTCGCGCGCGCCAAGGCGATCGCGATGCTCGCCTGGGTCGCCTTCATCCTCCTCGCCGTCTCAGGCGCCAGGCACCTCCAGTCGACACCACAGCCCCTGGTCCACTTCTCCAAGGCCTGGGACAACCGCCCGCCCGCCCCCGACGCCGCCTGGTACCCTCCCGCCCCCAAGGAGAAGGAGGACTTCCCCTTCGCCATCCCCAAGCATCCTCCGATGGTCATCCCCATCGGACACGGTGTCGCCTCGGAGGAGATTGTCCGCGCCGCCCGCCGCAAGGGCGCCTACCTGGTCCAGGATTACAAGCCCCACGACATCGGCGCCCCCGTGCTCGTCCAAGTGCCCACCGACCAATACTCCGGCTTTCTCCTCTACGACCCGACCTCCAACAAGATCGTGGACAACAAGGTCCTCGTCCTGAAATACATCCCGCCCCGCCGGGTGTTCATCAGCATCGACGGCAAACTGGTCTTCGTGCCCAATTATTGACGCCCCTGCGCCGCGCTCCCCGCGCCGCCCCTCCTATTTCGCCAGGCTCAGCAGCGCCACACCGGCCACCGCCAGCAGCGCACCCGCGTAGTAAAGTCCCCGGGGGCGCCTTCCCTCCAGCCACAGCGCAAACGGGATCGTGAGCAGCGGCGATGCGGCGACCACGGGCTGGACGATGCCCGCCGGCGTCGAACTCAGCGCCCACTGATAGCAGGCGACGCCGAGCACCGGCCCGGTCAGCGCGTTGGCCGCCACCCAGGGCCAGGACGCGCGCAGCGTCGCCACGGCCGGCCGTGTATCCGGTCTTACCCGACCGCTCCACGCCACCCAGCCCGCCGCCAGCGCCGCCACCGTGATCCCTCCCAGCACGCGCTGGTAGGCGGCGGTCCCCGGATCGGGCACCGCGTGCGCCAGATGGGCCACGGCATAGGCCTTGCGGCTGATCACCGCGCCCAGCCCCTGGCCGAAGGCCGACACAAAGGCCCACGCCACCCCCGAACGCCAGACCCCGCGCTCCAGACGCGGCCAGCTCGCCGGCGCCAGCCCGATGCCCACGCCCAGCACCGTGAGCGCCGCGAGCCCCCACTGCACCGCCGTGAGCTGTGTCCCGAGCCAGACGCGCTCGATCCCCGCTGCGACCCACACCGTTCCGCACTGCACGATCAACATCGACAAACTCGCGCCGAGCCGCGGGAGCGCCTGGAACATCGCCAGCCCGCCCACGCCAAAACCCGCCACCCCGCTCGCGACAAACCAGCCGACCGAGGCCCCGCCGCGCAGGCCCGAGCCCAGCCCGTGCGCCCCCCCCCCCAGCAGCACCACCGCCACCAGCAGCCGCGCGAGGTTCGCACGCTCCGGCCCCAGCAGCACCGCCGAGCGGCCCGCAAAGACCGCCGTGACGGCGAAAAACACCAGGGTGAGCAACGCGCCGGTCATGCGCGGCGAGTCTCGCCGCGCGGTCTGTCTCTGTCCAGCGCGCCATCAACCGCTAAGGAAGCCGGAGGGATTGAACCACAGACACAGAGGTCACGGAGAAAAACCGAATCAGGAGAAGTTCGCATCAACCAGAAAACTGCAGTGAACAGAATCGAAGATAATCTAGAAAGGCGGTCCCACCGCATGGACGAACCTTCCGCTGAATCGGATCGATATGGACTGCGGAGCCTCGGCTCCGCTTTGCGGACGCCGCTCTCGGCGGCGCCCTCGCAATCGACAGTGGAGCGTCTCTCTCTCTCTCTCTCGACCATTCCTCAGAGCCCGGACTGGCGAGGAGTCGAGTCTCCCCGCCCAAAGCGGAATCGAGATTCCGCACTCCAAAAGGAAGACCGCGTGTCGACCTGGAGCGGCGGAGGCGTCGCGCGCACCGGGTGCGGGCCGACGATCCGCTGACACCCGCGTCCGCGCCTCCATCGCAACCAGCAGCGTCCCGCGCGGGACGCCCCTGGCTTCATTCTAACTCCTAGCTCCTAACTCCTCGCTCCTTTCCCCATCCCCTTCATCGCCTCCATCCCTGTGAATATCGGTTCGTCCCGCGCTCAGCCCATGCGCGCCACCACGGCCTCGGCCACGCGGGCCTCCGCCTCGGCCACGGGAAGCTTCACGACGTCCTTCTGGTCGCGCGCCTTCAGCTCGACCACGCCTTCCTTCAGGCCGCGCCCACCCACCGTGATGCGCAGCGGAATGCCGATGAGGTCCGCGTCCTTGAACTTCACCCCGGGCCTCTCCGCACGATCGTCGATCAGCACGTCGGCGCCCGCACGCTCGGCAGCGGCACCCAGCTTCTTCGCCATCTCCGAGGCCGCCGGATCCTGCGGATCCAGCAGGCACACGAGCACCTGGAACGGAGCCACCGACCAGGGCCAGAGGATGCCGTCGGCATCGTGACTCTGCTCGATGATTGCCTGCATGGTGCGGCTGATGCCGATGCCGTAGCAGCCCATCACCATCGGATGCGTCTGCTTCTGGTCGTCGGTGTAGACCGCGTTGAACTTCTCGGAGTACTTCGTGCCGAGCTTGAAGACGTGTCCGACCTCGATGGCGCGGCGGCTCTTCAGCGGGGCCCCGCACTTCGGGCAGGGCTCCCCCGCCTTGACCGTGCGGAAATCGCCGAAACGCGTGATCGCGAGATCGCGGGCCACGTTGACGTTGCGCAGGTGGAAGCCGTCCTCGTTCGCGCCTGTGACGCCGTTGCCGATGAGCCGGATGGCGTGGTCGGCGAAGATGCCTGCAAGGACCGCGGGATTCTTGATCGTGCCCTTCACGGCGCCGAGGCTGCCGGGTTTCGCGCCCAGGACGGGTTCGATCTCCTCGGGCGTGGCGGGACGAAACAGCTTGAAGCCGAGGCTGCCGAGCTTGGCCTCCTCGAGCTCGTCGCAGCCGCGGAGGATCACGATGAACGGCTTGTCGTCTCCGACAAAGACGAGCGTCTTGAACTGCTTGTCGCCGGGGACCGAATACGGGGCGGCCTCGAGCGAGGCGATGGTGACGACCCCTGGCGTGGCGAACTTCTCGACGGCCCCGGCGGGCTCGGCGTCCTTCAGGTCCGCGGGCACGAGGCCGCTGGTGGCCTTCTCGCGGTTGGCGGAGTAGCCGCTCTCCTCGCAGTACACCACGTCGTCGTCGCCGACCTCGGCGGGAACCATGAACTCGTGGGAGAAGCTGCCGCCCATCACGCCGGTGTCGGCCTCGACGGCAATGGCCTTGAGCCCCACGCGGGCGAAGAAGGCCTCGTAGGCGGCCTTCATGAGCTGGTAGCTCCGGGTGGCGCCGGCGTCGTCCGCGTCGAACGAATACGCGTCCTTCATGATGAACTCGCGGGCGCGCATCAGCCCGTAGCGCGGGCGGATCTCGTTACGGAACTTGGTGGCGATCTGATAAAAATTCTTGGGCAGGTCGCGGTAGCTGGTGATCTCGGACTTGACGAGGGGAGTGATGATTTCCTCGTGGGTGGGGCCGAGGACGAATTCGGGATCGCGGGGGGCGCGTTTGCCGGCGCCGGCGTGATCGGCGCGGAACATGATTTCGCGGGCGGCCTCCCAGCGGGGGCCCTGCATCCAGTTTTCGACCGGGTGGACGTGGGGCATCCACAGCTCGATGGCGCCGGCCTTGTCCATCTCCTGGCGGCACAGCTCAGTGATCTTGTGGATCACGCGCAGGCCGAGGGGCATGTAGGTGTAGAGACCGCCGGTGAGCTTGCGCACGAGCCCGGCGCGCACGAGGAGCTTGTGGGAGGTGATTTCCGCGTCGGCGGGACTCTCCTTGAGGGTGGGGATGAAAAACTGGGACCAGAGCTTCATAAAGCCCGGCACCGAAGCAATCCGCCCCCGCGAGGGCAACGGTAAAGCGGGAGCGGCGATCCGTTGGAGCCGCTGGCCCCTCGCTACTTTGAATTCACAGAGATGAAAGGGATGGAGGGGATTGGGCGGGGAAAGCTGAAAGGCTAAAAACGGAGCCAAGCTGGCCGCCCAGAGGTCGGCCCCTGCGAGGCGCCAACGTCTTCGGGACGCCGCAAAAACCATTCTCACTCCCCGCTTCTCGCTTCTCTCAGAAACGGTTTTTCCGCCTGTCCCCTGAGCGACCCCGCAGACCTAAAGGTTTGACCCGTTCCGGCTTGTCCACGCCTCGATTCAGCGGCCAAAAGAGGTTGATGCCGCCACCCATCCCAGCGCGAAGCTTGCCGCGCCGCTCAAGAACGCCTTAGCTTCGCCCTCATGACGACGCTCCTCGGCCGGATTACTTTCAATCCCGATCAGTGCGGCGGCCGGCCCTGCCTGCGGGGGATGCGCATCCGCGTCAAAGACGTGCTCGACATGCTGGCCGACGGCGCAAGCGAAGCGGACATCCTCGAAAGCTATCCCTATCTTGAGCGCGAGGATATCCAGGCGTCGTTGCAATATGCCGCCGCGCAGGCCGATCACGCCGTGCTGTCGCTCGCCAAGTGAAGTTTCTGGTCGATGCCCAATTGCCGCCCGCTTTGGCGGATTGGTTGCGTGCAGCGGGCCACGATGCCGCGCATGTCGAAGACGTGGGTTTGCGTGCCGCGTCCGACCCGGCGATCTGGGCGCACGCGTTGCAGACCGGGGCCATCATCGTGACCAAGGACGAGGATTTTGCCGAGCGCTCCGTCCGGGAAACGACGACGCCAGTCATCGTCTGGCTGCGCGTCGGCAACACCACCAATCGGGTGCTGCGCGCATGGATTGAGCTGCGGTTGCCGGGGATCGTGCGACTGGCCGGGCAGAATAACCGATTGATCGAGGTCATCTGACCCGCCACCCTCCACGTCCCTTTGGGCCATTCATTCACGCAGGCAGGAACAGGCATAAACGGAGGTATCATGCGAGGCGCGCCCGGCCTGTTCCATGAGCTGCCGCTCAGAATCAAACGTCACGTGAAGGCGACCCGCCACCCCTCGCTTCGCGAGGAGCAAAGCCTCCACTGCGACCGAATTCCGACTCAGTCTGTCAACAGTCAAGTCGTGCCCCCTTCGGATCGGTCCCGCTACCGAGATTCACAGACATGGAGGGGATGAAAGGGATAAAAACCGCAGGCCCCAATCCTCCTATCGCTCCCAGTCGCCGCGGGGCACGCGCCAGGGGCCGATCTCCGAACAGGCAGGTATGCAGCTTGATGGATTTATCCCCTCATCTGTGAATACCGGCGAAGTTCAAAGTGCTCCGCGTCCCCTGGACGCCGCAAAAACCATTCCCGCTTCCCGCTTCTCTCAGAAACTGTTTTTCCGCCTGTCCCTTGAGCGACCCCCTTGAGCGACCCCGGGGTCTACGGTTTTATCCCCTCCATCCCCTCCATCCCTGTGAATACCGGTTCGAGTCCGCTCAGGGACATGCCGGAAAACGATCCCAAGTCTGTGCACACCCTCACTGCAGCGGATTCTCCCAGGCGACTCCCGCAAAGCGGCCGAAGTCCGCGTCGTTGGAGTACACCTTGCCTCCGTGTTCCTCCGCCAGCGCGGCGATGAGCGCGTCGGTGCACAAATTGCCGCCGACACTCCCTGCCGTCAGGAGTTCGAAGAACCGATGAAAGGTGTCTGCCCCAGGTGAGAGAAGCCGCACATGCCCGCAGGCCAGCCACGAATCCACGCAGTCTCGCGCCTGGACGACGGTCATCGGATTATCGTTGAGCGTCGGGTGGGTTGTCAGTCGGACGAAGGCGAGCACCACGACCCACGGCAGTCCCACCGGTTCATAGCCAGAGAGGACGGACTCCCACCAGGCGCGGGCCTTGCGATGCGCCGGCGCGGAGCGGTCGTAGGCGTAGACGAGCAGATTGACGTCGGGGACGATCACGGTTTGCGGGCGGAGGACTCGGCCTCGATCTGATCGTAAAGCTGGTTGAGGCTCACACCACGAAACCCGGGTTTGAGTCCGAGGGCGTGTGGCCGGACACGGAACGGACGCTTGGCCCGTGCTGGCTGGGCGGCCCGGGCAAGGCCCAGCTCCAAGGTTTCCTCGACCACTGCGCGGAACGGCCGACCCGTTTCGGTGGCCCGGCGCCGCAGCTCGCGAAGCAGCGCATCATTGATGCCCAGCGTGGTTCTCATATCGGCATCATGATGCCACCCGCGCCCGGACCACGCAAGTCGTGAGTGTGGCAGAATCCCCCCAGCCAGCGCCCAACGGCCAAGCCGAACGACAAAGGGTTTTGACAGGGATGGAGGGGATGAAAGGGATAAGGAGAAGGGCTCTGGCTAGGGCCCGATCTCCGAGCGGGCCGGGTTTGAGGGATTGATTTTCAGCCTGTCCCGTTTGGAGCCCTAACAGATGGAAGGGGAAAGTGCGTCCCCGCGGCGACGGGTGGCAATAGAAGGATCTGGGCCTGCGGATCCATCCCTTTCATCCCCTTCATCCCTGTGAATACCGGTTCGGGGTTCCTAGCGCTTGTTTTTCCGCCTGTCCCTTGAGGATTCCCGCCGAAGGCCCTGAGCGGAGTCGAATGGGCTCCTCGCTGCTTTGAGATTCACAGGGATAAAGGGGATGGAAGGGATACGGAGAAGGGCTTTGTGGTAGGGCCCGATCTCCGAGCGGGCCGGGTTTGAGGGGATTGATTTTCAGCCCGTCCCGTTTGGAGCCCTAACAGATGGAGGGGATAAGGGCGTCCCCGCGGCGACGGGTGGCAATAGAAGGATCTGGGCCTGCGGATCCATCCCTTTCATCCCCTTCATCCCTGTGAATGCCGGTTCGGGGTTCCTAGCGCTTGTTTTTCCGCCTGTCCCTTGAGGATTCCCTACTTTGAGACTCACAGGGATGAAAGGGATGGAGGGGATGGGGATCGGGGAAAGCCGGAAAGCTGAAAGGCTAAAAACGGAGCCAGACCCGGCCGCCCAGCGGTCGGCCCCTACCAGACGCCCAAGGGTCGTTTTCTTGGCCTGTCCCTTGAAAGTTCCCAAGCAGATCCTCGCCGTCCTTACGCCCAGGCAGACGAAGGAACTGCGCGAAATGAAGCACCGGATGCTGGCTCCCCTCGCCTCCTTGGGCTGATTGCCGTCAATTTACCCAACGCCCATAACCCGGCGCGACACCCGACGGTGCGCGCCGGTTTCCGTTTTTGGCGACGGAGATCAAGTGCGCTCGGATCTGGCCGTCGCCCAAGTGCAAAGAACCTCCCTCGGAATCCTAGCCTCACGGTAAGGCGGCCCTCTGCTCGCAGGCAAATCACCAACATGTTCGTGCACGTTCCCGAGAGCAAATTCCGATCGGCCTAGCGAATAAATCGATACGTCGCCGAGTAGCTCCGGTTTTGATGGCGAAACACTAGGCATTGCGATGGACCAACTGTCCGCATTCCCCTCGGAAGATCGCGAAATCTCGTCGCACATTGCCTGCCTCGAGCGTTCGCGCGTTCCGTGCAAATCTGTATTGGCTCGCGGATGGAGCCCCCCGAGGATCCAGCCATAATCGCCACGGACGCGTTTCGCACTATTTCGTTTGGGACAAAGACAGTACTTTCTTAAGTATACCACAGCCTCGCCGAGGTCTATTGTTAGACCCCATCGCACATCCGATTCGAGTTGACAGGTAATCTATCAGGATTCTATCCCCAAATAGTCGTTTCTTGCCCACCAGCAGTTAGCGGCAAACCTACATCGACTGCAGTCTGATCGCTTCGGCGAATACTCGCTGCCGTCGGCCCCAGCCACCCCAACCAGCACAGATATAATGGGCTGCCGTGATCGCGGGTATTCTCTATGAACGCCTGCACATAGACAGTCACAGTCGCCACGTTACTTGCCCCGATGATAAAAGCTTTCTTTAAATTATGCGGGCTATTTTTCGCCCTTGCAGTGATTGCTAAGGGAAATTGGACCAGCGCCCCACCCTCGACTATTTTGGTGAATAGCTCCTTCAGTGTCGGAGCATCCGGGAGCGGGTGGTCTGTAGCCTATCCTACATATCTTGTTTTGTGGGCTAGAGATTCTTCCGGCGTGTGGCATGGAGCAGTCGGAGGCACAACTGGAAGCACCTTGAGGTGGACCCCGTCCGTTGGACAGTGGGA
>JAJXYI010000378.1 GCA_021780625.1 bacterium
CGCTCCAAGGACGGTGCCGTCGAGGAGGCCCGCCAGCTGCCGATCAAGGGAGTCGTCCAGATCCTCGAGGTGAAATCGGGCGAGCTGCTCGTGGGCACGCTGGCGAACGGTATTTACAGTGTGGATGCGAGTGGAGGGGTGACGCACTACGGACTGAGCGACGGGCTTCCGGCCAAGTGGATCATGCAGATGGCGGAGGATTCGAGCGGCAACCTGGTGGCGGTGTCGCCGGACAGCGTGTCGGTGCTGCGGGTGAGCGAGGCGCAGAAGGTGGGCGGGCTGGGAACGCTCGGGGGGGCGCGTCTGACGGGTGTCGCCGGTGCGGCGGGCGGGGGATTGTGGGTGGGGTCGGAGGGCGCGGGATTGTTTCGTTATCGCGACGGCAGGTTCCAGCACTTCGGCCGAAAGAACGGCCTGAGCAGCGACTACATCTGGAGCATGCTCGATCTGGGCCCGGAAGGTGTGTGGGTCGGGAGCTGGGGCGGGGGGCTGGATTACGGGAAGGACGGACGTTTTGGACCGGTGCCAAACTGGAGCCGTTCGGGCCGGTGGGTCGTGACTGCGCTGTTCAGGGGCCGGGACGGATCACTTTGGGCGGGCACGAACGGCGGCATCGGCCGGATGACTGGCGGGGCGTGGACCTGGCACATGGCGGCCGGCGGGGTGCCGCTGACGGTGGTCCGCAGTCTCGCGCAAGGGCCCGGTGAGCGGATCTGGTTTGGCACGAACGGGCAGGGGGCGGGTTATGTTGAAGGATCGCGCGTGGTCCTGCTCGATCCCAAGGCCGAGACGGGCAGCCTCTTCGCCTCGGCGCTGTGGGATGATGGCCGGGGCGGATTGTGGATCGGGACGGCGGGCGCCGGGCTTTTCCACTGGAAGGCCGGGGTCTGGACGCATCTCACCACTGACGAGGGGCTCCCGAGCAACGACATCTTCCACATCGACGCGGACGGCCGGGGCCGGGTCTGGTTCACCAGCTCCGCGGGCGTGTACTCGATCAAGAGGCGGGACCTCGACGCCGTCGCCGACGGCACGCGCTCGCGGGTGTATCCGGTTACGATCAACGTGGACGACGGCCTTCCGTCGAACCAATGCGCGGGCGGGACGCGCGACGCGGCGTACATGGACGCCGACGGGCGCTACTATGTGCCGACCTCGGCGGGGCTGGCGGTGATCGACACGCGGCGGGTGCGTGCCGTGTCGACGATCCTGCGTCCGGCGATCACCCAGGTCGCGATCGACGGCCGGCCGTGCCCGGTTGCGGCGGGGCGCCCGGTCATCGCGCGGCCGCAGGCGCAGAGTATCCGGATTCATTATACCGCGCCGACGCTCGTGCATCCGGAGCTCGTGGAGTTTGCGTACCGCCTGGACGGAGGCGTTGGGGGAACCTGGATCAACCTCGGGCACAGCCGTTCGCTGCTCCTGCAGCGCCTGCATCCGGGATCGCACGTGCTCGAGATCACCGCGCAGAGCCCGAGCTCGGTCGAGATGGGCCCGCCGGTGCGGCTGGAGATCGTCCAGCAGCCGTTCCTGGTGGAGACGCTTTGGTTCCGGATCCTGGTGGCGGCGGCCGCCGCGGCGCTCCTGGCGCTGCTGGTGTGGATCGCGGTGCGCGGACGCTACCTGCGGGCGCATCGCAGGCTGGAGCTGGAGGCGGCGCTCGAGAAGGAGCGGCGGCGCATCGCCCGCGACATTCATGACGACCTGGGCGCGCACCTCGCGCAGGTGATGCTGCTCAGCCAGGCCGACGATCCGCGCGGCGACGCGGAGACACGGAAGCGGCTGTTCTCACGGATCCATTCCAAGGCGAAGGAAATCACCAAGGCCTTCGACGAACTCGTCTGGGCGATCAACCCGAGTCACGACACCGTCGAAGGCTTCGCGTCCTACGCGATGCGCATCGCCCAGGAGACCGTTACCTCCGCGAATGTGCGTTGCCGGCTTCGGTTCCCCGAGAGCATGCCGGCGCTTCCGCTCGGCTCAGGCAGCCGCCACCACCTGATCATGTGCATGAAGGAGGCCATCGCGAACGCGCTCAAACACGCAGACTGCGAGGTCATCGAGGTCCGCCTCGAGGTGTCCGGGGGCTGGCTTCGCCTCTCCGTCTCCGACGATGGCCGCGGGTTCGATCCCGCCACCCTGGGTGGTGAATCGGCTGACGCGGAGGATCGCTCGGGACTCTCGAACCTGCGCGCGCGAATGCGCGAGCTGGATGGCTCCGTCACGCTTCTGTCGTCGCCCGGCAAGGGGACGCAGGTCACCTTTGAATGTCCGTTGTCATGAACACCTCCGATCCCACACCTCCCAACCGCCCCGAGGATGAAGCCGCCGCCGGCGCCCAGAACGACAGCCGCCGAGTCACCGTCATGATCGTCGAGGACGACGATGGCACGCGCGAGGCGGTGGCGCGCTGGATCGAGGCCACCGAGGACTTCCAGTTGCTCGGGCATTTTGCGGATCCGCGCGCGGCGTTGAAGCGGATCATCAAGGAGCAGCCGAATGTCGTCCTGGCGGACGTCAACATGCCGGGCCTGTCGGGCATCGAACTCGTCGGCAGGGCGAAACCCGCCTGTCCGGAGACGCAGTTCGTGATGCTCACGATCTATGGGGATACGGACCACATCTTCCAGGCGCTCACCGCGGGGGCCTCGGGCTACCTGCTGAAGTCGACCCTGCGCGAGGAGCTCACGGCGGCGGTGCGCGAGGTCATGCATGG
>JAJXYI010000450.1 GCA_021780625.1 bacterium
CTGTGCCTACCTGTTTTGGAACTACCAGGAGCCCGAGCCGGGCCGGTTCGTTTGGTCGGGCCAGGCCGACATGGCCGAGTTTTGCCGCGAGGCGCAGGAGGAGGGTCTCTGGGTCATCCTGCGACCGGGCCCCTACGCGTGCGCCGAGTGGGAGATGGGTGGCCTGCCGTGGTGGCTTTTGAACTACGACGGCATCAAGCTGCGTTCCCGCGATCCCCGGTTCATGAACGCGGCCCGGAGCTACCTTAAGGAAGTCGGGCGTGTCCTTGGGCCCTTGCAGGTCACCCACGGCGGTCCGATCCTGATGGTGCAGGTGGAGAACGAATACGGATTTTACGGCGACGACGCCGCGTACATGGGCGAGCTCAGGCAGGCGCTTCTCGATGCGGGTTTCGACGTGCCGCTGTTCGCGTGCAATCCGAAGCAGCATCTGAAGGACGGCTACCGGCCCGACCTGTTTCCCGTCGTCAACTTCGGCACCGATCCGAAGGGCAGTTTCGAGGCTTTGCGGAAGATCCTTCCCCACGGACCGCTGATGTGCGGAGAGTTTTATCCGGGCTGGTTCGACACCTGGGGTGCGCCGCATCACACTGGCGACATGAAGCGCTACCTGTCCGACTTGGACACCATGCTCAGGATGGGCGCCTCGTTCAGCATCTACATGGCCGACGGCGGCACCACGTTTGGCTTCTACACGGGGGCAGACCGTCCGTTCAAACCGGATACTTCGAGCTACGACTACGACGCGCCCATCAGTGAGGCGGGCTGGGTGACGCCGAAGTACCTGAAGACACGCGCGCTCCTGGAGCGCTATCTGAAGCCCGGCGAGAAGCTCCCGGAGCCGCCCCCGCGCAACCCGGTCATCGCAATTGCGCCGGTGGCGGCGACGAAGGTGGCCGGCATCTTTTCCAATCTTCCCGCCCCGATTGCCGACGACCAGCCGCGCACGATGGAGGCCTACGGCCAGGGCTTTGGCTGCATCCTCTACCGCACGCAGCTGCCCGCCGGACCCGCCGCCACCCTGGCGGCGACGGCCATCAACGACATCGGCCAGGTCTTCCTCGATGGAAGGCGCGTCGGCTTCACGGACCGCCGCTCCCGGGATTACCGCGTGGCCCTGCCCGCGCGGGCGCATGCGGAGACGCTCGACATATTGGTCGAGGCGATGGGACGCGTGAACTTCGGCGTCGAGGTGCACGACCGGAAGGGTATCCACGGCCCGGTGACACTGACCGTTGCGGGCGGGGCTCCTGTCGAGCTGCTCGGCTGGCAGATCTTTCGCCTCCCCCTGGACTCCCACATGCTCGCGGGCCTGAAATTCAAGAAGACCGATCGTTCGGGTGCCGTATCCGGGGACCCGGCTTTCTGGCGCGCGACCGTGAGTGTCGCCCGTCCCGGCGACTGCTTTCTCGACATGCGCCCGTGGGGAAAGGGGTTTGTCTGGGTCAACGGACACAACCTCGGACGCTATTGGAACATAGGCCCCCAGCAGACGATGTACGTCCCGGGACCCTGGTTGAAGGCGGGCGACAATGAGATCGTCATTCTCGACCTCCTCGGTCCCCGGAAGCCGGTGGTGGCCGCGCTGGATCGTCCGATCCTAGACGACTTGCGCCCGGGGCTGGATTTCACCCGTGCCGCGCGCCAGCCGGTGACGCTGCGTTCCGACTTCGGCCCGCCGACCTTTGCGGGTCATTTTGCTCCGGGTGGCGACCTTCAGGAGGTGCGCCTGCCGCAGCCGGCCCGCGGCCGGTATTTTTGCCTGGAGGCGCTCGATGCCCAGGACGGCAAGCCCTTTGCCTCCGTGGCGGAACTCACGCTGCTGGACGCGTCCGGACGGCCGCTGAGCACCAACGGATGGACGATCGCCTACGTGGACAGCGAGGAACGCGTGCGCGCAGATGGCTCTGCGGAGAATGCGATCGACGGGCAGACGGCCAATTTCTGGCACACGCAGTGGAGCGGCGCGCAACCCGGATTTCCCCACCGCCTGATCATAGACCTTGGAAAGACATGCACGGTGGGCGGCTTCCGCTACGTCCCACGCCAGGGGGCGGGAGACGTGACGGGCCGCATCAAGGACTACCGGATCTACGTGGCCGATAACCTGATTGAGAACGCGACGAAGTAGTCCGCGGGAGCCGGCGCGTGATTGCCGGTATGCGGCGCGTTCCTAAATGCGGCAGTTGAACCAAAGGGGCATCCGACTTTGCCAAGGCTACGCCGGTCAGGCAGAGCACACAGAGCGGGAGTTCGGAAAATCGAGCGGTTTCGCGGCTCACCTCATGGGCGAAGAGTTCCTGTCCGGATTTCTTTCTGTATCCAATTTTCTCTGTGATCTCGGTGTCTTGTGGTTCAAATACAACCGCGTCACCTAGACATCTCATATCGGGAAGGGCGCGCGGGCGAGGGGACGGATAGCCAGCGCGAGCAGTTCGCGTTCGCTGTCGTCGCCCGCGATCCGGTTGACGTGAATCGCGTGGCAGGTGCAGCAGCGGTGCACGACGAGCCACTCCCCGTCGGGCCGTGCGCTGACGGCGATCGGTTCCATCGCTCCGTGACAATCGGAGGCGCGGTCTCCTGGAGTGTCGTCCAGATGGACGCTCCACAGGCACCACGGGCAGTGGTTGCGGTGTCGAGTGCCTGGGGCGTCCAGGGAAAACTCCGTGCCGCAGCGGCGGCATTTGAGATAGGACGGGGAAGCTTGA
>JAJXYI010000063.1 GCA_021780625.1 bacterium
CGGCACTCGGGCGAGGCCCTGCTCACCATCATCAACGACATCCTCGACTTCTCGAAGATCGAGTCGGGCAAGATGGAGCTCGAGCGCATGCCGTTCGACCTGAGCATCTGCGTCGAGGAGGCCATCGAGCTGTTCGCCGTCCAGGCAGCGGCGAAGCGCCTGGAGCTCGCGTATCATGTGGACCGTGACGTGCCAGCCACCGTACTCGGCGACGTGACGCGCCTGCGGCAGGTGCTCGTCAATCTCGTCAACAACGCGATCAAGTTCACGCAGAAGGGCAGCATCTCGGTGGAAGTGCGCCGGGCTCCGGGCGATCCGGCGGAACTCGGCGTGCCGCCCGGTCGCGAGCTGCTCGAGTTCACGGTCCGCGACACCGGCATCGGCATTCCGCCCGACCGGGTGAACCGGCTGTTCAAGGTCTTCAGCCAGGTCGACTCGTCGACCACGCGCAAATACGGCGGCACCGGCCTGGGCCTCGCGATCTGCGAGCGGCTCTGCTCGCTGATGGGAGGAACGATCCGGGTCGAGAGCACGGAGGGCGCGGGCTCCGCCTTCGTGTTCACCATTCAGACCGAGGCCGCGCCCAACGTGCACGCCGAGCGCCTGCCTCCGCTGCCTCCCGCCCTGCAGCAGCGCCGCATGCTCGCGATCGAGGACCACCCCGTCGCCCAGCGCCGCCTGTGCTCCCTGCTCGAGGCCTGGGGCGTCAACGTCGCCGCCACCAGCGACCCCGCCGATGCCCAGAAGCTCGCCGCGACCTCGAACGAACCGCCCAGCCTCGTGCTCGTGGATTACGACGTCTCGCAGCCCGACGCCTGCTTCGAACGCCTGTCCTCGATCCGCGCCCCGCGCCTCGTGATGCTTCCGTTCGGCTTCGCGCCGCCCGACACGCCGTCCGACGGGAACGCCTACGCGTTCATCGCGAAGCCGATCCGCTCGGGCAGTCTCTACCAGACGATCTCCAACATCTTCACGGGCGCACAGGCCGCCTCCGCGAGCGCGGACCAGCCGTCGCACGAACCGCTGCTCGGCGAGCAATTCCCGCTCGATGTCCTGCTCGTCGAAGACAATCCGGTGAACCAGAAGGTAGCCCTCCGATTCCTCGAGCGACTCGGCTACCGGGCGCACTCCGCGAACAACGGCGTCGAGGCCGTGGCCGCGGTCGAAAGGCATCCGTACCACCTGGTCCTGATGGACCTTCAGATGCCCGAGATGGACGGTCTCGAGGCGAGCCGCCAGATCCGGCAGCGCATCCTTCCTAGCCGCCAGCCGAAGATCATCGCCCTGACCGCGAATGCGCTGCACGGCGACCGCGAGCTCTGCATAGCCGCGGGCATGGACGACTACATCACGAAGCCCGTGAAGCTGGCCGAGATCGCCGAAGCCATCAGGCGGCATTTCGGCACCGCCAAACCGGTCGCCTGAGGCCGGGATTGTAGTGAACAGAAGCCAACGAAGGTAACGAAGAACACTCAGGTGTGCTGAGCCTGAAGGTTGGAACTGGGCTCAAGGCAGGTCCGCGATTTCGGACTGGTCTCCATTTGACCCAGTCCTGCCAATCCTGGCGCGAGCAGACGACCGACGCTTCGTTCCCTTCGTTGCCTTCTGTTCAAATCCTCCGCCGAACGCCGGCCGGGCATCCGAGGGTCCTCAGCGGCGGCGCGGACGATACTCGGCGGTGATCACCGATGAGAAACCGCCGCGGGCCTTCCACTTCGCGACCACCGTGAGGCTGCGCGGTTTCAGGGCCGCCGCCAGGTCGTCGCAGATCTTGTTCGTCGCCGCCTCGAAGAAGATGCCCTCGTTGCGGTAGGCGTGGAAGTAGAGCTTGAGCGACTTCAGTTCGACGCAGACCTTGTCCGCCACATAGCGCACCACGATCTCCGCAAAATCGGGATGCCCGGTCTTCGGGCACAGCGAGGTGAATTCGTGATGCGTGTGCTCAATGACGTAGTCGCGCTTGGGCTGCGGATTGGGAAAGACTTCCAGGATCTTAGGGTCGGCCATGGCGCAGAGCCTCGACCATCCCCGGCCGGGAATCCAGTTCGAAGCGAGCCCGAACGCGCCGGAACTCACTCCTCCTGCATGTGGAGGTCCGCCGTGATCGGCGCACCGGCGCACTCGAAGGTGTACACATAACGGGTCGCACCCTTGATCGATGAGATCGTGAGATTCTGGCCCCGGACGATGGTGGGCACCGTGAGTTTGCAGGGGTAGCCCATGTCGGCGATGGTGTTTTTGAAGCCGCCGACCGCCATGTTCGTGATCTCGCCCAGGGCGTCGGTCACTGCATCCGAGCCGTGCTCGGCGAGCTCCTGCGGCTGCAGCCCCAGCATGTGGCAGGCGAGCGTCCGGGCAAGATCCTCGGACATGGCCAGATAAACGATGCCGTTGATCTTTCCGCCAAATCCGACGTTACCGATGATTTGCGAGTCCGATTCCGGAACGGTCGCCGACTCGGGCGACTCGCGGCGGACGAACTTAAGGTCGAGCCGCAACATCACCTGGAAGACGCTGCTCATGCCCTTAACGAGGCAGTCCTGGATCGTGTCGTCGGTGATGCGGGTCTTGTCGAAAGACATGGATGGGGTCGTGGTGGGGCTCGGAATGATTAATCGGTGAAGCGGGAACGAGGGCGACAAAAAAAACCGGCCGCCCCCGTTTCCATCATGACGCTCAGTCCGCTTGCTGGAGCAGGCGGATGAGCGCGCAGTAATCGGCGTCGCCCATTCCGCGCGCCTCGGCAAGCTTGAGCCGCTCGCGCACTGCCTCCAGCAGGGGATAGTCGGCGCAGCCCGCGGTGGCGGAGGCGAGCCGCATGTCCTTGTGCATGTGCTTCACCGAGAACTGGGGGTCGTAGTTGCCGGCGCGGAGCTTCAGCTCCTTCATCTTCGCCAGTGGCGAATAGCCCGCGTTTTTCGCGAGCACGTCGAAGTAGGTCTCGTCGGAAATCCCCGCCTTGCGCGCGAACGTGAGGCTCTCGCTGAGCGCCTCCATCTGCACGGCGAGGTTGAGGTTCATCGCCAGCTTGATGGCGGCGGCCTGTTCGCCCGTTCCGATCGTGAACTGGACTTCGGAGACGAGGCGCAGCAGAGGCAGCACGGCGTCGATGTCCGCGGGCGCGCCACCCATAAAATACACCGTCTTGCCCTCCTCGGCGGCCGGTTTGCTTCCCGTGAAGGGGCATTCGACGTAGTGGGCGCCGGTCGCCTGGACCATCGCCTGGAAGCGCGCGCTGCTTTCCGGATCGATGGTGCTCGATTGCACCACGTATTTGCCCGGTCCAAGCGCGGGGACGATCGCCTTGAGCACCAACTCCACCGCGGCCGGGTCGGCCACCACGATCTGGGTCACGTCCGCCGCGGCGGCCACTTCCGCGGGGCTCGTTTTCCACGCGGGCGCCGAGGGTTTCGGGCTGCGATTCCAGGTGCCGACAAGCTGTCCCGCCACCGAGTAGCGATGGGCCCAGGCGCCTCCAATGATGCCAAGTCCGATGACTCCGATCGTTTTCATATGCGTTTTCGTGTTTAAGAAAAGTGCGGCTCGTTCGACCACTCAGCCGAGGATTTCAAGCATGCGCTCAAACAGGCGGTTGACCCTGCGCTGGTTCGCGCGCACGAGGTCGCGGAACTTGGCGAAGTCGATCTCCGTGTCGCAGAGCCCGTTCGCGTAGTTGTCCACCAGCGCGAGGCTGTTGTAGGACAGGCCGAGCTCAGTGCACAGGTCCGCCTCGTGCGCGGCGGTCATCCCAATCACGTCCCCCCAATCGCGGACAACCCGGATCTCCGCCTTCGTCTCGAAGCGCGGTCCGCGCATCTGGACGTAGGTTTTGCCCGTCCTGATCTCGAACTCGGGCGCGAGCTTCTCGACGAGCAGCGGGATCAGCGTGTTGGCGATGCCCGGTGCGCCGCCCTTCAGCTCGTCGTCGAAATAGGTCGCCGGCCCCTGCTGCAGGCACACGTAGTCGCTGCAGGAGACGAAGGTGCCCGGGGGCAGCTCCGGCTTGAGCGAGCCCACCGAATTCAGCGACACGACCTGCGCAAAGCCGAGGTCGTGCAGCGCCCGGACGTTGGCGCGGTGATTGATGCTGTGCGGCGGCCGCGGCACCCCGGGGCCGTGGCGGTTCACGAGCACGAAGTCGCCGCTGCGGCGGTAGTCCACCCTGCCATACGCCGTGTCCACCGAGCTCCGCTCCCAGGAGGCGAAGAGGTCCGAGTTGACGATGCTGGTGCCGCTGATGAAGGCGACTTTCATGGCCGTATCCACGACGCCGTGAATACGGACCGCAACGCAAAAAAGCGCGGTGCTCAGGAGGAAAATACGCCCGCCAGGCGCCGGCCGCACCGCGGACAGCGGCCATCCTCCAGACGGCTGCGGGTGACCTCGAATCCGTTCCGCTCGACCAGCACCGCACCGCACCCCGCGCAGCGGGTCGCGGAGCCGCCGGGGTCGCGGACATTTCCGGTGTACACATGCCGGACCCCTGCCGAAAGCGCGATGGACCGCGCGGCGGCGAGTGTCGCGGGCGGCGTCCGCGGCACGTCGAGCATGCGGAAGTCCGGATGAAAGGCGGTGAAGTGCCACGGCACCTCCGCACCGAGGTGCGCAACAAACCACTCGGCGGCCCGCGCCACCTCGTCGGCACCGTCGTTCAGTCCCGGTATCAACAATGTGGTGACCTCGAGCCAGGGCCTCCCGCGCGCCGCCACCGCCTCGAGGGTCTCGAGCACGGGCTGCAGGCGGCCCAGGCACTGGCACCGGTAGAACGCGTCGGTAAACGCCTTGAGATCCACGTTCGCCGCGTCCATCGCGTCGAAAAACTCGTTACGCGCACCGGGCTCGATGTAGCCGGCCGTCACCGCCACCGGCGCGATGCCGCGCTCCCGGCAGGCATGCGCCACGTCGATCACGTACTCGGCGGAGATCACCGGGTCGTTGTAGGTGAACGCCACCGCACGGCACCCATGGCGCAGCGCGAGGTCCGCCACCGCCCCGGGAGAGATCGCGGGAAGCAGCGCGGCGAGCGACTCCGCCTTGCTGATGCCCCAGTTCTGGCAGTACCGGCAGCCCAGGTTGCAGCCCACTGCGCCAAACGATAGGGCCCGGCTCCCGGGATAGAAGTGGTACAGCGGCTTCTTCTCGATCGGGTCGGCGCAGAATCCACTCGCGCGTCCGTAGGAATCGCTCACCAGCTCCGCCCCCCGCCTGCGCCGCACCACGCAAAAGCCGCGCTGGCCGTCAGACAGCTTGCAGCGCCTCGGGCACAGCATGCACTCGAGCCGTCCGTCCGCCCGGGGCATCCACCACCGGGCGGGCCGGCCTTCGAACCCTTCCGGCACAGGTGTCATGACCGTCCTCCAGGCGATTCGTCCTCGAAGCACTCGGCGGTGAACCGGAACAGCTCGACCTCCTCCCACGGCGCGATGCCCGCCTTTCGACGCGCGATCGCCAGCTGCTGCTTGACGGTGTCCACGCCTTCCAGGTCCGGCAAGAGCACGCCGCGCCGCCCATCCTCCGCCCGGACGACCAGGCCATACAGCCTGGGATCCAGCGCCGATGCATCATCGACGGGCTCGAGTTCACCGAGGACGGTCACCTCCGTGCGCAATCCAGGGAGGTCCACGCGCGTCACCGGCGCAAACCGCCGGTCCTCCAACACCGCCAGCGCATAGCGCCAGGTCTCGTGCACCAGGTCGGTTTGGGTAGGTTTCAGCGAGCCGATGCAGCCCCGGAGCTGTCCATCGCCGTCGAACAAGGTCACGAACACGCAGCCCTCGACCGAGGCAGGTCCGGCCGCACGATAGGCGGGCATCGGGCCACCGCCGGAAAAATGCGTCTCGATCGCCGTGCGGGCCACGCGCGGCAGCTGTCCCAGAGAATCAACTACAAGGGCCGGGGCGGGCGGCGCGGCCTCCGGTGCCTCGTACAGGACGGCGACCCCGTAGCCCACGCCGAAGGGCGCCTGGTAGCTAAGCACCCGGTGACCCTCGCTGCGCCCCCCGATCGCGGCGACCACGGCGCGCGTGGGCTCCACCACGTCCTCGGCCGCGAGCGACTCCAGGGCCTGGTCGAGAGCGGTCAGGCGCGCAAAGGCGCCCTGCTCGATCACCTGCACAAAGTCCTCGTCGAACACATGCGCCCGCGAGTCGAAACCGCCTGGCGCACCAGGACACAGGCGGTGGCTCATGTCTCCACTCGCGATGAGCGCCGTCCGCCTCCCGAGGCCCCGAAGCGCCGATCCGATCACCTCGCCCATGTCCTCGGGCGAGATGCGACCATCGCGCTCCAGGCTGACCACGACCGTGAGCCCCCTCCAGCCCGCACGGGAGAGGAACCACAGGGGGACCGCGGCGCCGTGATCGAGCTCGCCTCCAGAAATGCGCCAGGTGCGCAGTCCTGCGCGGCCCGCCGCCTCCTCGATCGCCGCAACCGCCTCCTCGTCGACCGGCAGGTCTATCCGCTCGCCCGGCGCCGAAAACTGGGAAAAACCGCCCGTCATGCGGGGCCCCGACCACAGGCCAAACGCGCCCGCCCGGCGGGGCGAATGCGGCGACACCACCAGCACCAGCGACGGATGCACCGCCACCAGCCGCCCAGCGAGTTCGTCCATCGCCGTCACCGTGTCCTTCACCTCGTCAAAACGAAAGCCCGCCACCTCCGGCACGAGCACCGGAGCGTGCGGAGCAAGTCCCGCAAACGCGATCGTCGGCATACTCATGTTAACCTCCAGGTTTCGGAGTCTATCCCTTCGCCGACGCAAGGCCAAGCCCAAGCCCGCACACCGGCCTTCCAGCTTGTCTAATCCCGCCCCCGCCGCTAACTCGACCCCTTTCTCCCGCTCATGGAACCCTCTCCCCAGTCGCAGCCACCCCGTCACGTAGGAATCATCATGGACGGGAACGGACGCTGGGCAAAACAGCGGGGGCTGCCCCGCATCGAGGGCCACCGCCGGGGCGTCGAAACCGTCCGCGTGGTGACCCGAGCGGCGCGGGAGCTGGGGATCCGTTACCTGACGCTGTACGCCTTCTCCGTGGAGAACTGGAAACGGCCCCAGGACGAGGTCGGCGGGCTCATGTCGCTGCTCGAGTATTTTCTCAAGCGTGAGACCGCCACACTCGTGCGCGACCAGGTCCGGCTGCGCACGATCGGCAGGACCGCGGAGATGCCCCCGGCAATCCGCGATCTGCTCGCCAAGACCTGCAAGGCGACCGAATCCTTCACCGAGCTCACCCTCACCCTGGCGCTCAACTACGGGGCGCGCACGGAGGTGCTCGACGCCGCCGCGTCCTGGGCCCGCGCAGTCGCCGGCACCCCCGCTGCGGACCGCGCCCCGACCTGGGAGGAGTTCAGCCGACACCTGTACACGGCCGACTTACCCGACCCCGACCTGATCATCCGCAGCTCGGGCGAGATGCGCGTGAGCAACTTCCTGCTCATGCAGGCCGCGTACGCGGAGTTCGTCTTCACCCCGACGCTCTGGCCCGATTTTTCGAAGGCCGATCTCGAGACCGCCCTCGCCGACTACGCCCGCCGCGAGCGCCGATTCGGGCTCACCAGCGAGCAGCTCGGCCCCGTCCGTACCAAAGCCTGATCCGCCCACCCCATGGCCAAACGCATCCTCAGCACCCTCATTCTCTGGACGATCGTGGTCCTGTGCGTCCGCTACTTCGGATCCACCGGCGGGATATGGCTCATCACGCTGATCGCGGCGCTCACGCTGCGCGAGTTCTTCGGCCTGGTGGAACGCATGGGGCTCCACCCATTCTCGCGCTTCGCGATCGCCGCGGGCGTGGTCATCACGCTCGCCCCCCGTTACCTCTCGCCCCATGTGCCGGCGCTTGACGCGGGCCTGCTGCTGGCCCTGGCGACGGTCATCCTGGCGGTTCGCATTCTCGGCGAGCGGGGCCCGGAAAACCGTGTCGAGACGCTGGGCTGGACGCTGTTCGGCCTGTTTTACGTGCCGTACCTGCTGCACTACCTCTCGAGCATCATGATGATCGAGCACCCGCACCCGCTCACGGGGCTGGTGCTGTGCGTGTGGCTGATCGCCGTATCCAAATTCTGTGATACCGGAGCGCTGCTCACGGGCCTTGCCTTCGGGCGCCACAAGATGGCGCCGGGCATCAGCCCGAAGAAGACCTGGGAGGGGGCGCTGGGCGGCGTCTGCACCTCCGCCCTGGTGGGCGCCGTGCTGGCCTGGCTTTGCCGCTCCTACCTTCCCCCGACGCTCACGCCTGCACTCGGCGCGGCCTTTGCGGTGCCCATCGCGCTGGTGACCATCGTCTCCGACCTGGTGGAATCCGTGATCAAGCGCCGCGCGGACATCAAGGACACCGGCGGCACGATCCCCGGGATCGGCGGGGTCTTCGACCTGAGCGACAGCCTGATCCTCTCCGCCCCGGTCGGCTACGCGCTGTTCAAGCTGTTCCTCTGACCACCTGCGGCGCCCGGCGTCGAATCGAACTTCCATGAGCGAGCCATCCGTTTCCCCACGCCGCCGGCGGGTCGCGCTGCTGGGCGCCACCGGCTCCATCGGCGAGAACGCGCTGCGGGTGATCCGCGCCCATCCCGACCGCCTCGAGCTGGTCGCAGTCGCCGCGCGCGCCAATTGGGAGAAACTGGCCAGGATCGCCCGGGAGTTCGGCGTCCGCCACGTCGGGTTGTATGAGGAGTCTGCCTACGCCGCCGCGCGCGCCTCGGCGGGAAGATTCCCGGCAGGCACGGCCCTCGTCGGCGGGCTCGAGGGACTCGTATCGCTGGCGACGCTACCCGAAGCCGACATCGTGCTGGTCGCGGTGGTCGGCACCACGGGCCTTCGCCCGGCGCTCGCCGCGCTCGCGAAGGGCAAGGATCTCGCGCTCGCGAGCAAGGAGATCCTGGTGCTCGCCGGAATATTCGTCATGGACGAGGCCCGCCGGAGCGGCGCGCGCCTGCTGCCCGTCGACAGCGAGCACAACGCCGTCTTCCAGTGCCTCGAGGGTCACCCGGGCTCCACGGTCTCGCGTGTGATCCTCACCGCGAGCGGCGGCGCGTTCCGCGACTGGCCCGTGGAGCGCCTCGCGCACGCGACGCCCGCCGACGCGCTCCGCCACCCGAACTGGGCCATGGGCCCCAAGATCACCGTCGACTCCGCCACCCTCGCCAACAAGGGCCTCGAACTGATTGAGGCGCAGGCCCTGTTCTCGCTCCGCCCCGATCAGTGCCAGGCCATCCTGCATCCCCAGAGCATCGTGCACTGCCTGGTGGAGTTCAACGACGGTGCGATGCTCGCGCAGCTGTGCCCGCCCTCGATGACCTTCCCGATCCAGCATGCCCTGCTCCATCCGGAGCGGCCAAGGGGCGTCGAATCTCCGCTCGATCTTGCCCGCCGGTTCGCCCTCGAATTCCGACCCGTGGACGAAGGACGCTTCCCGATGATCCGCCTGGCGAGGCACGCCATGGAGACCGGCGGCACCGCGCCGGCCATCTACAACGCCGCCAACGAGATCGCGGTCGACGCATTCCTGGCGGGCCGCCTTCCCTTCCTTGGCATCCCCGAGGTGGTCGAACAGACGCTGTCCGCCATGCCCCACACGGACCCCGCCTCGCTGGAAGCGGTGCTCGAGGTGGATGCCGAGGCCCGGTCCGTGGCGCGCGCCCGCCTGGCTTCGACCCGCTGAGCGCTCGGAACCCCTCCGGCGCCACTCGGTCCACACTCGGACACCCGCGCCCTTCTACGAAAATCTGCTCCGTCAACGGGGTTTGCCTAAACGCCCGGAATGACGGAGATTCCCGGTTCCACGGTCCATTTCATCCCCTCTCATGCTCAGCGAGCTCCTGCAGTCCGTCCTGTCCAACGTCTGGTATATCTTCCTGGTGATCGTCTTCTTCGGAGGATCCATCCTGGTCCACGAACTCGGCCATTTCTGGGCGGCCCGCCGCCGCGGCGTGCATGTCGAGCGGTTCTCGATCGGCTTTGGGCCCAAGATCTTCGCCTGGCACGGTAAGGACGGCGTCGAGTACCGCGTCTCCTGGCTGCCCCTGGGCGGCTACGTCGCACTCCCACAACTCGCCGACATGAGCGCACTGGAGGGCTCGGCAGCCGAAAAAGTCGCCGCGCTCCCCCCACCCAGCTACGCCACCAAGATGATCGTGTTCGTGGCCGGCGCCGCGATGAACATCGTCTTCGCGTTCCTGCTCGCCTGCGTCGTGTGGATCGTCGGCATGCCGGTGAGCAACGAAATGTCCGGCACGCGAATCGGCTACGTCACCCGCACCCTCACGCTTGCCGACGGCACCCAGGTGCCCAGCCCCGCCGCCAAGGCAGGCTTGGAGCCTGGAGACATCGTGCGCGCCATCGACGGTACCCGCGTTGCGGATTGGATCGACCTCAAGCAGACGCTGCTCACCTCGAGCGGACGCGGCGCCGAGGGCCAGCCTAAGTCGGTCTTCACCATCGATCGCAACGGGCGGCTGATGAAGGTCACCGTCTATCCGCAACTCACCGGCTTCGAACACGACCGCAGCGTCGGCATCCTGCCCGGCTACGACCTGATCGTGCACTCGATCGATCCGGGCTCGCCCGCCGCCAAGGCCGGTGTCCATCCGGGCGATGTGATCCTTTCGATCGACGGCACCCGCATCCTGCAGATCGTGACCTATCAGGAGGTCATCAACGCCCACGCGAAGTCCCCGGTGACGCTCGTCGTGCGCCGCGGCACCACCGACGTGAGCCTCGTGCTCCCCCCCGCCGCCGATCCGAAGGTCGGCCATGGGATGAGTTTCACCGCCGGCTACCACGTGAGCCATCCCTCGCCGTTCAGCCAGATCTGGGACCAGCTGCGCTCCACCTTCCAGGTGCTTGGCAGCATCATCAGCCCGCACTCCGACGTCGGCCTGTCGAACATGGCCGGCCCCGTGGGCATCATCCGCATCTTCCACACGGCCGCCGAGGCGGGTTTCATCCCGGTCGTGCTGTTCACGATCCTCGTGAACGTGAGCCTCGCCGTCTTCAACCTGCTTCCGATCCCCGTGCTC
>JAJXYI010000060.1 GCA_021780625.1 bacterium
GTCGTAGTTGCGGAACAATTCGAGGTTGCCGGGGTGGAAGGCGGCACGCTCCCCCTCGCCTTCACCGTCGCGCTCGAAGCCCGCGATCCATTCGAAGACCAGGCGGGAGATTGCGGTGTTCTGGCAGACGACGATGAAGACGGGGGGCACGGTGATGCCGGCGCGGTCCCAGCGTTCGAACTCGCCGGCGTAGTGGCTGTAGAGCGTGTTGAGAGCGGTGCGGAGGAGGTTGGGGAGATCGAAGGGGCTGAGCTTGCCGGCGCCGGCGGCGGACTTGGGTAGCGCCTTGCCGATGTGTTTCCAGAGGTCGCGGTAAACCACCGTTTCGGTCTGCGGGAGGTTGTCGGTGACGGGGACGCGGGGGAGCTTGACGATGCCGCACTCGATCGCGTCCATCAGGCTGAAATCGGAGACGACCCAGGGGAAGAGCGTGCCCTCGTTGTAGCCGGAGCCGCGGAGGAAGAAGGGGGTTGCGGAGAGATCGTAGACGGCGCGGACACCGCGGGAGAGCTTGCGGCCCAGCGCCTCGATGCCGTTGATCCAGAGGCGGGCGGCTTCCTCGTTTTCCGCGGCCTCGCGTCTTTCGTCGGCGGTGAGGGCGGCCTCGGCGTCGGCGCCGGTCTTGTGGCGGTAGCAGTGGTGGGCCTCGTCGTTGATGACGGTGACGCGGTCGTGGTTGAGGAGCTTGCCGCAGGCGCGGGTGAGCATCTCCGCGTCGGTTTCGATGGTGCGTGGGGGCTCTGGGTCGTTGCCCTGCATGAAGCTGCGCGCGACCTTCGGCATCGGCATGGTCTCGCGGTGCTGGAAGGCGTGGTAGTTGGTGATGACGATCTCGGCGCGGCGGATGTCGGGCAGGAGGTCCGGGGGGACGAGTTCTCGGGTTTCGTAATAATTGTCAGCCTCGGTGGGCAGCAGGACGCGCAGGCGGTCCTTGATGGTGATGCCGGGGGTGACGACGAGGAACGCGCGGGAGAAGTCCCGCAAGTCGCGGCGGGCGGCGTTGGCGGCCTGCCAGGCAATGAGCATGGCCATGACCGTGGTCTTGCCGCTGCCGGTCGCCATCTTCATGGCGAGGCGGAACAGGGCGGGATTGGCTTCCTCGTTGGCCTTGGCGAGCTGGTCCAGGAGGCCCTTTGATGCCGTGCGTTTGGACGCGACCTCGGTGAGCCAGATGATGGTCTCGACGGCCTCGACCTGGCAGAAGAAGGGCTGCGGGCCGGCGAATTTGTGGTGGCGCCAGTGTTCGAGGAGGCGCTGGGTGACGGCGGTGACGCCCCAGTCCGCGGGGTTGCGGAGGCAGCGCCAGCGCTCAACGTAGCCGCGGATTTCGTTGATGAGGGCGTTGGGCGTGTAGGTTTCGAGGTCGAGCGCGGACTGGCCGGCGGACGGCTTCTTGCGGGAGGCGGGGACCGGGACGATGAAGCGGGACGGGCGGCGACCGGGGAGCGGTTCGCCCTCCAGGGGCTGGCCGGTGTCGTCCAGCGGGTGATGCCATTCGGGTGCGCGGTAAGGCGAGTTGAGGATCGGGCGTTCGTAGAAGCTGCTTGATGACGTCACGTTTTCCCACCGGTTCGCCGTTCGCCGCGGGGCGGAGGTTAGCGGGGGTTACGAGTCACGCATACGGGGAGTCCCACAGGTGGGCTGCGGAGGTTGGCGTGACCCCGATGAGTCCGCTGTTGGAGTTGGACCCCGTCGAATGGTCTGCTGCCATAGAATGCACGGTGCAGCAGGGGATTCGCACAACTGCCTAGAAGCGCTCGGGCCAACCTGCAGCGGATTTTGATGGGCTTCAAGGTCGCTGCGACATCACTCTTCCGGCAGCGCCTCCACAGCGATCAGGATGTCCGGGCGCCCGCCCTTGCCGCGAAGGATCTGCGACATTTCCTCGGCACTTTTCCGCTTCGCCGCCGCGGCACGCACGCTCAGTGACGGATCTTCCAGTCGGCCGGCAATGGTCTCCAGCCGCTTTGCAAGCCGATCGGCCAGTGGAGAGACAGGAGCGACGAGCGCCCACGGCTCCAAGTGCCGCACCCTCAAGAGCCCGCCCACTGCGAGCAGCGCGTATTTCAAATGGACGCCAAACCTGCGTCCGCTTTCTACTGCGTCCAACGTCTCTGCCAAGCGGCTGGCCAGCGCAGCCACGCCCGCGTCGCCGAACTGATGAAGCACCGTCGGCGTTGCGTCTGGGCGTGAAAGCATCGCCGCTAACGCCCCCAAGCGGTCCCGGCTTGTTGAACCGTCTGCTAATCGGGGGATCATCTCCTGCAGCAGCGCGGAGTCAGTGACGACGCGACCGAGTCCCTGGAACACCACGACAACGGCATGGGCTGGCGATAGCCAGGGATGCGATCGACCCTGTTCGTGCAATCGGATAACGGCGACAAGTTCTTGGCTGACCGCGGGTGGACACCGGCCAAAGCACCATGTCAGGCACCGAAGCGGATCATTGTTGGCTGGCCCCAGGCCGGGCCGGCGACGCCGCATCAGATCGTCCGCAATCTCAGAAATCGTTTCCTCGAACAGATTGGCGGTCTTCGCGTCCAGGTCCGGCGGAAGGGTTCCGTCTGTGCTGACAGCGTAGACGCGCGACGAGGTGTTCCCGTCCGGGCTTGGCAAGGAGGACGCGCCGCCGAGTGCGTTGGCCAGGTTGTGGAGGCTGTTAGTGCGCCTCTGCCCTCCCTGCCGCAGTTCTTCCAG
>JAJXYI010000023.1 GCA_021780625.1 bacterium
CATGACCGCCACCGTGTCGGCAATCTCCTGTTCTGATGCGGGTTGGATCGTGATCTCGGAGATGACGCCTGAATCGGTATCGATGGTTTTGTTCGAGTAGGGGGCCCCGATCGGCTTTAGGACCGACTTGTAGGTCGTTCCGTTGCGTGGGTGGACGCGACGAGGAGAGGCGAGCGAATAGACCACCAGGTCGATCGGACCCATGTCGCGGCGGATCACGTCGATTGCCTGCTGCTTGATTTCGTCGGAAAAAGCGTCGCCGTTGATATTTGCGGCATAGAGGCCCGTTTTTCGCGCGGCTTGGGTGAATGCGATCGTATTGTACCAGCCGGGCGTTGCCAGTCGGTCCTGCTCGGAGGGCCGCTCAAAGAACACGCCGAGGGTCTTTGCGCCGGAGCCGAAGGCGGCGGTGATGCGCGACGCGAGGCCGTAGCCCGTCGACGCACCGATCACGAGGACGTTCTTGGGGCCGTTCTTGATGGGACCTCGGCCGACCACCAGGTCGATCTGTTCCTGAACGTTCGCAGCGCAGCCGGCGGGGTGGGCCGTGACGCATACAAATCCACGAATTCTGGGTTTGATCACCATATGAACTGCGAGGCTCCCCGGCCTCGGTTCGCGTGACAAGTTCCAATTCGCGTCCAGCTGCCCCGGTCGCTGGTCACCCCGCGCGCAGACCGCAAGTTAATTGAAACCAGGTATATGGGCTCTTGGTCAAGCAGGCCCGCTTCGGGGGCAAGTGGCGTCAGCGAGCCTTGGCGGAATCCTTCAGAGCCGGGTGGTTGAGGGCGGGCTGATCTGCCCGGAGCATTTCGATCTGGCGCTGACTGATCAGCCGCTCGGCTTCGAGCTGCTGCATCGTGTCGGTCAGGTTGCACTGGGTCAGCTGAAGCTCGGTTTGCATCGTGCGGACTTCCTTGCGTGCCTCCAACCAGCCGATGCTGCTAAAGATTGCGATGAGAAGGCAAAGCAGGGAAAAGCCGACCAGAAGCTGGTTGCAGGATGGCATGCAGGCCTGTCTGGGGCCGGGGGAGGACGGGGTCGACGACATGGGGAAGTCAGAGCAGGGCCATACCCAGGAGTCCGAGGACGATCAGGGCCCCCAGGAGCGAGAGAGCCCTCTTTTCGCGGCGAGTGAGATGCATCGGCATGGGTGACGGGGATCAGAGACCTTGGGCTTTCAGGCGATCAAAAAAGGTTCGAATGAGGGGTTCGTGTTCAATGTGCGCCCAGGGCCGGTTGCTCGAAACGCGCACGAACAGCTGCTCGCCCCCGCGATGAAAGCCATAGCGGAGCGCCATGGTCAGCAGGCCGCGGATAGCGTAGGGATCGAGCTGTTCGATCGGACGTCCGTCATAGAGATGCCAATACCAGACGTATTCCGGCGCTCCGTTGTCGTGGGTGAACACCCGGTATTCAGCGGGCGCGAGCGTCCGGCCGTCGACCGGCAGGCTCGCGCGGTCGACCTTCTCTGGAATCTTCACCCAGCCGGCTCCCGGCCAGCACCCGTCGGGCGTATGGATGGCAACCTGGCTGGGCGTGGACTGGCCTGGCGCCCAGTAGGCCACGTACAGCGTGATGAGGGTGGGGCCGTCGGTGTCCTTGCGCACGTAGTCCCTCTGAAGAAGCGTTTTGGTCTGCAGGATGGGCGCAAACCGCTCCAGGCCGGGCTCGGTCGTCACTGTCCATCCGGGCGCATCCGTGGCGGGCGGCACGAGGTTGGCGAGCACCGGGGGTTTTGCGGGCAATGGCCCCGTGGGACGTGTCCAGGCGGCGAGAAATACGGCTGCGGTGAGGACGAGGCTGAGCAGGCCGACCAGGAGGGCGATGGCTGGCCCGGGCCGCTGGCCCGCCGCGGTTGGAGGCTCGGTCGCGGGCACGGTGTCGCCGCCGTGTGACAGGGAGAAGGCCAGGCCGGCCAGAATGAGCGCCGTGACCGCCAGGATCGCGTATCCAGTCGCGTCATGCCAGAACGCCTGGATCTGCACTCCATCGTTGGCGAGAATCGTCAGGATCAGCGACCGGATGAAATTCATCACGACCGCAAGCGGTCCTGCCAGCGCGATCAGGAGGAGGCGCGCGAAGGGGCGGCGCACGAGGCAGGCAGAGAAAAACGTTCCGGCAAACAGGCACGAGATGAGACTTCGAATGCCGCTGCACGCCTCCTCGACGCCCACCGCCGTGTGCGCCAGCTCGATCACGTTTCCATGCTGGACGGCCGGCGCGCCGAGAAGGTGCAGTGCGACGATCACCGCATGGGTGACGCCGAGCTGGAGGTGTAGCGATATCCTCTCGTAGGTGCCTGGCGGTAGCGGCGCACTGAGAAGCCACAGGCCGAACGCGAGCACGGTGGTCCAGTTGAAAGGCACCAGCTTCAGCGAACGGCGGGAAAATACGAGCAGGCTCGCCAGACCGAGGCAGACGAAGGCGGCCGTCGGGGCGGTGGAGGCGATCGAGTGCGTCCAGTCCAGCGCCACGGCGTAAAGCCCGCCCAGGGTAAGAAACCCGAGTGCTGCGGCACCGAGGGCGGCAACCGCGGCGGTGTTCCATGGGGAGTCGGGGAGGTATCGCTGCGTCCCGCGGGTGGTGCCCTCGTGCAGGAGTAGCAGCCAGAGGATCGGCATGAACAGTCCGTGGGAGAGTTCCGGATTGTGCGTCCACTGGGGCCAAAGCAGCACGACCAAGCCAG
>JAJXYI010000236.1 GCA_021780625.1 bacterium
GGCGACGCCATGCATAACTTTGGAGCCAAGCAGTTCATCGGCACGCTGGTCGGCTTCTCGATGGCGAAGGAACTGGGCCCCGTGATGGTCTCGATTCTCCTCGCCGGCCGGGTCGGTTCGGCGATCACGGCCGAGCTGGCGTCGATGAAGGTGTATCAGGAAATCGATGCCCTCGAGACGATGAACATCCCGCCGGCGCGCATGCTCGTGCTGCCGCGGATCGTCGCCGGTCTTCTCATGGTTCCCGTGCTGGGGATCATCGCCGACCTGGTGGGTTGGTTCGGCGGCGCCATTGTCTGCAAATATACGCAGATCATCGGCATCGAGCCGCCGGCCTATTTCGCCGCACTGCGCCGCTGGATGGTGCCATGGGACGTGATCAGCGGCCTCATCAAATCCGAGATCTTCGGGCTCACCGTCATTCTCGTCTGCTGCAACATCGGGCTCAGCACGCGCGGCGGACCGCGCGAAATCGGCGCCTCCGTGACGCGCGCCGTTGTCGTTTCGCTCATCCTGATTCTCGTGCTCGATTACTTCGTCACGAAAGCCCTCATGTGACATGACCCAACCCACCGCCAGTGCATCCATCGCCGGGGTCGCCCCCGCCGTGTCCGTGACCATCGACGATCTGTCGAAGAACTTCGGCAGCCTCGAGGTGCTCAAGCACGTGTCGTTCACGGTGAACGCCGGTGAGGTGTTCGTTCTCATGGGGCCGAGCGGCTCCGGCAAGAGCGTGCTCCTCAAGCACATCGTGGGCCTGGAGTCGCCGAGCGGCGGGCGGGTCACCATCGACGGGCTCGACGCCGCCGCGGAGGACACCCGTGAGAAGATCCGCATGGCCCTCGTCTTCCAGGCGGGCGCGCTGTTCAACTCGATGTCGGTATACGACAACCTCGCGCTATACCCGCGCGAGCACATGATCAGCGACGAAAACGGCATCCGGGAGAAGGTGATGCGCGCCCTCCAGATCCTTTCGCTCGAGAACGCCGCAAACAAGTACCCGTCGGAGCTTTCAGGTGGCATGAAGAAGCGCGTCGCGATCGCCCGCGCCCTGGTCATGGAGCCGCAGCTCATGCTTTACGACGAGCCCACCAGCGAACTCGACCCCGTGATGAGCGCCACGATCAGCGAGATCATCGCCACGCTGAAGGAGCAGTACCACGTCACAACGCTCGTCGTCTCCCACGACCGGGACCTCGCGCTCAACATCGCGGACCGCGTCGGCATCCTGATGAGCGGCCGTCTTCTCTTCCTCGGCCCACCGTCCGAACTCAAAACGCCGAAGGATGCTCGCGTTGCCGATTTTCTCAACCCGGTCATCGACCTGAAGAACCCGCGTTTCAAACAGCTCGAATAGGTTTTCGCTGCCGAAAACCTGGAACCCAATCCTTTTGAACTAGACGACCCAATCCTTTTGCAGGCCTCGCGCCTGCGAATACCTGCGAAATCCCATGAACAACTCACAACAAACCGCCCGCGTCGGCCTATTCTTCCTGCTCGGCGTCGCTCTCGTCTGGGTGACGTTCGAAACCCTCAGTGGTGGAAAGGTCTTCCAGGAAAAGGGCTACCAGATTGTCGCCGGCTTCAGCACCCTGAAGGAGCTGAAGGAAGGCGATGAGGTCCGGATGGCCGGAGTGAAGATTGGCGCGGTGGCCACCACCCGTCTTGCCGGACGCCGGGCCGAAGCCGTGCTGGAAATCGATCGGCAGGTGAAGATCAAGCGGGACTCCAAGGCGACCATCGTCATGTCGGGCCTCATCGGCACGAACTACATCAGCATCGACCTCGGAAGCCCCAACGCTCCCGACCTCCCCGAGGGGGCGGAAATCGCCACCGGTTCCACGCCGGACTTCAACACGATCATGGCCGACCTGGGCAACCTCGGGCAGAAGCTCGATGGCGCTCTCAGCTCCCTGTCGCAATCCCTCGGCGGCACCGCCGACAAACCGGGGCTCGTCCAGAACCTCGACCGGCTGGTAACCGACAACCGGGAGAACATCAACTCGACGATCGCGAACCTGAAGGACGTCACTGACAAGATTAAGCTCGGTGAAGGCAGTCTCGGAAAGCTGATCAACAGCCCGCAGCTTCACGACGATCTCATTGCCACGATTTCCGAAATCCGTGGAGCGGCGAGCGAGGCAAAGACCTTTGTGGCGAACGCGCAGGGCATAGTCGATCAGGTGAAATCCGGCAAAGGGACGATTGGCGCACTCGTTTACGACCAGAAGGCAGGGGATGACCTGAAGGTGTCGCTCGCAAACATCCGCACCGTTTCAGACAAGATGGCCAAGGGCGAAGGCACGCTCGGCAAGCTCATGGTCGACGATTCGCTCCTCAAGGATGCGCAGGCGATCATGAAGAAGGCCGACCGAACGCTCGACGGCATGAGCGATTCCGGCCCGATCACGGCCGTCGGCATCGTGGCGCAGGGACTCTTCTGAGGTTTTCGCTTCGCGAAAACCCGAACAAAGAAGCGCGGCCCAAGAGGCCGCGTTTTTTTGTGCCTGTGCCCTGGAAGGGAGCGCATCGCGTGCGGTCGATCGCTTGGAGGCCATTCCAGTATGCGGAACCGGTGTGTGTGTTTGCCGCGGGCCGTATGAGGGATCAGGTTTTGCCTGCCCCGTCCGATGCCCCTTCCCCGCTCAGTGAGCGCCTGGCGCCAGATAGGCTGCCGGACTTTGACAG
>JAJXYI010000072.1 GCA_021780625.1 bacterium
CCATGAACCCGGGTCACGCATCCGTCCTGCTCCGCGAGGTGATCGAGTTTCTCGCACCGCGGCCGGGTACGCGCTTTCTCGACTGCACCTTTGGCGGTGGCGGGCATACGCGCGCGCTGCTCGACTCCGCCCCCGGAGTGAGCGTGGTCGCGCTGGACCGTGATCCCGATGCACGCGAGCGCGCTTTGCGGCTGACGGAGGTTTACGCGGATCGCTTCGTGCTGGTCGATCGCGACTTTGGCCGCCTGACCGAGCTGCCGTTCGGAGGATTCGACGGGGTGCTGTTCGATTTTGGCGTATCGTCGTACCAGCTCGACGCGACGGAGCGCGGCTTTTCGTTCCGCACGGATGCACCGGCGGACATGCGCATGGATCCCCGTGCGGGCGTGCCGGCGGGGCAGTGGCTCGAAACGGCGACGGAGGAGATGCTCGTTCGGGCCGTTCGCGACTACGGCGAGGAGATTCACTGGCGGCGAATCGTGCGGGCGATCATGGCCGCGCGCGGAACCGGGAGCCTGGCGCGCACCGCCTCCCTGGCTGCGCTGATCGCGGATGCGGTTCCTGCGAGGGACCGGCACGTCTCGAAGATCCACCCGGCGACGCGCGCGTTCCAGGGCATCCGCATTGCGGTGAACGACGAACTGGGCGCGATCGAGCGGGCCTTGCCCGCCGCCTTCTCGAAGCTCTCCGCAGGCGGCGTGCTGTGCGCGATCAGCTTTCATTCGCTCGAGGATCGGATCGTCAAGCAGCAGTTCCGCCTGTGGTGCGGCCTGCCGGTCGATTCGTCCGACTCGACCCCCAAGGACTTTCGCAGCCGCGTGGCCGAGCCGCTGACGCGACGTCCCGTGACACCGGGCGACGCAGAGCTCGAGGCCAATCCGCGCAGCCGCTCCGCGAAACTCCGAGCCCTCCGAAAACTTTGATCTTCCCCCGCGCTTGCCCGCGCGGACCACCCACATCCCCCGCCGCTCCGTACGCCGGCCCCTCCATGAAACACTCTGAACCCCATGCCTTCGTCAACCAGCTCCTGGTCTACACGCTCGCGATGATCGTGACCAGCGGCTCGGTCGGACTCGGCGCCGTCTGGCTTCGTTACCAGATGGCCGCAACCGCCAACCGCATCAAGCAGACCGAGGCGAGCATCAGCGACTGCCAGCGCCGGCTCGACGAGACGGTCACGCAGATCGAGACGGAGAAAAGTCCCGACGTGCTGCGCCATCTCAATGACGACCTTCATCTCGGGCTCGTCGAACCGCAGGAGGCCCAGGTCAACCGGGTCGACGAGGACGTCGAGGCCCGCCTGGCCGCCAAGCGCAACAGCGACCTGCTGACCGAGAGCAGTCCGGCCTTTGTGGTGTTCAACCCGCAGCTGGCCCAGCCCGCGACTCCGGCGCAATGAGACGCGGGTTTGCATCGAATTATCGCACCGCGGTGATCGCCGCGATGATCGGGCTGTGCTTCGCCTCGATCGCCGTGAGGCTGTACTACCTGCACGTGCTCGATCGCGCGCAGTTCCTGAAGATGATCGAGAAGGCGCGCTATGCGATCGACGTGGAGAACGCCCGCCGCGGCGACATCCTCGATTCGCGCGGAAACCTGCTTGCGACCAGCAATTCCCAGGTGGTGCTGGGCGTGGATCCGCAGGCGGTGCAGACCGAAGACGAAAAGAAGTGGCCCGAGCTCTCGGCCCTGATCGGCGTGCCGCTTTCGGACATCCAACGCATTTTCCTGACCAAGACCCGTCCTCCCGAGATCAAGTCCCCCGCGGCGACCGCAGCAACAGCAGCAGCAGCGGCGACCAAGCCGGAGGCCGCTGCCGACCAGAAGCCGGTCGACGTCAGCGTCGGGCCCAAGTTTGAATTCAACCTGGCCGACGACGGCAGCGGGAAGACCACGGTGCCGTCCGAAGTGCTCGACGACCAGCTGGACGAGAACGGCCAGCGGCCCATCCGCTGGGCCAAGCTTCGCGACGACCTCGACGAGTCGGTGTACGACCAGGTCATGAAGCTTCACATCAAGGGCCTGTACGGCAACCGGGTGTACCGCCGCGCCTATCCGCACAATTCCCTGGCCGCGCACGTGATCGGCTTTGTCAATCACCAGAACGTGCCTGTCATGGGCATCGAGAAGTATGCCAATTTCTACCTCGCGGGCCACAACGGCTGGGTGGTGACGGAGGTTGACGGACGCCGCCACGAACTCGCGCAGTTCCGGACGCGCGAGGTGGATCCGGTGGATGGATACAACGTGGTGCTGTCGATCGACTCGGTCGTGCAGGACATCGTCGAGCAGGAGCTCACGTACATCGGGGAACACTTCAAGCCGCTCAAGGCGACCATCATCGTGATGGACGCGCGGACGGGTTTCATCCTGGCCCTCGGCAACTATCCGACCTTCAACCCGAACGAATACCAGAAGGCCAGCATCGCCTCGCTGACCGATCCGGCGGTGTCCGACGTGCTCGAGCCTGGCTCGACCTTCAAGATCGTGGCGACGTCGGGCGCGCTTCAGGAGGGGCTGGTCAACCCGGAGACCACCTTCGACTGCAATGACGACACGGTGGTGCTCGACGGAAAGGTCCGGCGGCTTCCCCGGGACGACGAGCACTTCGACCACCGCCTGACGCTGCGCGAGGTGCTGTCGCACTCCTCCAACCGCGGCGCGTTCCGCTGCGCG
>JAJXYI010000312.1 GCA_021780625.1 bacterium
ACAACGCCGAGATCGATGGCGAGGGCGCCATCGACGGTCAGGGCCCCTACTGGTGGAAAAAGTTCTGGGATCTCCGTGCGGCCTATATCCCGCGCGGGCTGCGCTGGGCCGCCGATTACGACTGCCAGCGGCTACGCCTCATCACCGTGTGGAAGTCGCAGAACGTCACGGTCTCCCGCCTCCATCTCCACCGCTCCGGTTTCTGGACCGTACAGATCACCTACTCCGATCACGTGACCGTCGACGGCATCACGATCGCCGACAACTTCATGTCCGAAGGCATCAAGGGCGCCAGCACCGACGGCGTCGACGTCGACTCCTCCCGCTACGTCCTCGTGCAGCACTGCGACATCGACAACAACGACGACGACATCTGCCTGAAGGCCGGACGCGATGCCGACGGCCTGAGGGTCAATCGCCCCACCGAATACGTCGTGATCCGAGACAACGTCTGCCGGCGCGGCGGCGGCGTCGTCTCGTTCGGGAGTGAAACCGCCGGGGTGATCCGGCACGTCGTCGCCTATCGCGACGTCGGGATCGGCACGAGCGAGGGCCTGCGTTTCAAGAGCACGCCCACACGGGGAGGCGGCGTCGAGGACGTTCTGATACGCGATGTCACGCTGACCAACGTGCCCCGTCCCTTCACCTTCACCCTCGATTGGAACCCGGCCTACAGCGACGTGAAGATCCCCGACGGCATGAAGAACATTCCCGCCATGTGGCGCGCGGTCGCGGCGCCCGTCCAGCCTCCGGAGCGCGGGTATCCGTTCATGAGGGACATCACGATCGCCAATGTCCGCGTGACGGGTGCAAGGCAGATCATGACCGTGTCGGGCCTTCCCCAGAAGCCGCTCGGTGCTGTCCGCTGGGAGAACATCACCGCACAGGGCACCGAAGCGGGCTCAATCCGCTACGCCCACGACTGGACCATGTCCGGAGTGCAGTTTCGCACCTCCGACGGCAAACCCGTCAAGTCGGGCCATTGTGACCGGGTCGAGCTCCCCGTCGTCAGCCACGAGTAAAATCGCCCCGCCCCTTTCCCCGCATGAACCCCAATCCGTTTCTCGGCGTCTGTTTTCATTGGCTCGGAGGCCTGGCCTCCGGTTCGTTCTACGTGCCCTACCGAGGAGTTAAAAAGTGGTCCTGGGAAACCTATTGGCTGGTCGGCGGCTTCTTCTCCTGGATCGTCTGCCCCTGGCTGCTCGCCTTCCTGCTCACGAATAACCTCCCGGGCGTGCTCATGCAGCAATCGGCGGAAACGCTGTGGTGGACCTACTTCTTCGGCGCGCTCTGGGGCTTCGGCGGTCTCACCTTCGGGCTGACCATGCGCTACCTCGGCATGTCGCTCGGCATGGGCGTGGCCCTCGGCTATTGCGCCGCCTTCGGCACGCTGCTTCCTCCCATTTTCAAGTCCTTCGTCCCGTCGATTCCGGTCGCGCAATCGATCGGGCAGATCGCCTCGTCCCGCGCGGGCGAGGTCACGCTCGCAGGCGTGGCCATCTGCATCTTCGGCATCGCGATCGCCGCGCTCGCCGGCTACACAAAGGAGCGCGAGATGCCCGAGAAGGAGAAGAAGAAGGCCATCGCCGAGTTCAACTTCAGGAAGGGCGTCCTCGTGGCCACGTTCTCCGGCATCATGAGCGCCTGCTTCGCGTTCGCTCTCACCGCCGGCAATCCCATCGGCGACGCCTCGCTCGCCGCCGGCACCGACAAGATCTGGACCGGCCTGCCCAAGCTCGTGGTCGTGCTTCTGGGCGGGTTCACGACGAATTTCGTGTGGTGCGCCATCCTCAATATCCGCAACGGCTCCGGCTATCAGTACCTGGCGAGGATCGCCCGCCCCGAGCACGCCGCCCTTCGCGCCGCAGGCGGCGAGCACTCCGGCGAATCCCTTGCCGCTGCCACGGCCGACCTGCGGATCCCGATGCGTTCCAATTACCTCTTTTCGGCCCTGGCAGGCACCACCTGGTACTTCCAGTTCTTCTTCTACACGATGGGAGAAACCCAGATGGGGAAATTCGCCTTCAGCAGCTGGACCCTCCACATGGCCAGCATCATCATTTTCTCCACCATGTGGGGCTGGTTCCTGCACGAGTGGAAGGGCTCCAGCCGCAAGGCTCACAGCCTCATCGCGGCCGGCATCTTCACCCTCATCCTGTCGACCCTCGTCGTCGGTTACGGCAATTACCTCGGCGTGGGCAAATAACCGCCTCTCGAACTCCGCCATGCGATCAGCCGTATCGGCTATTCGGCGACACTTAGCCCCGCTTCCAGCCCCGACCATTGGTCCGCCGTCACCATGAAACCCGCAGCCCTCCTCTCTCTCGCCGCACTCGCGCTTCTGTCGCCGGTCCGTGCCACCCAGTCCGCGGGCTCACCGCCCACCTCGCCCGACCCCTTCGCCTGGCCTTCCTTCGACCGGAACACCCGACCCTGGACCCGCTGGTGGTGGCTGGGCAGCGCCGTGGACCAACCCAATCTCCAGCGCATGCTCACCCAGTTTCACGACGCCGGCATCGGCGGGGTCGAGATCTGCCCGATCTACGGCGCCAAGGGTTACGAGTCGCGCTTCATCCCCTACCTGTCGCCCACCTGGATGCAGATGCTGGCATTCACCACCACCACCGCCGCACGCCTCCACCTCGGCGTCGATCTCACCACCGGCACCGGCTGGCCGATGGGCGGCCCCTGGATCCCCAAGGACAAGGCTTCCGAGTCGGTCCGCATCGTCCTCCCCTCCACCCCCGGCGGCTCGCCCTCACTCGTCGTCAAACAGGCGATCCAGCGTGTCAAACGCGCCGCCCCTGGTGGCCAGGGATACGTGATCGACCCGTACTCCATCTCCTCGCTCGACACTTATCTGGCCCGCTTCAACCAGGCTTTCGCCCACTACGACGGCCTCCCGCCGCACGCGTGGTTTCATGACTCGTTCGAATACTTCGGCGCCGACTGGACCCCGAACTTGCTGGAACAGTTCTCCCGGCGCCGGGGTTACGACCTCTCCCATCACCTCGACTCCCTCGCCGGCCGCGGCGATCCCGACGTGGCCGCGCGGGTGCGCGAAGACTACCGCCGCACCCTCGCTGAGCTCCACCTGGAATGGGTCTCCCACTGGACCGCCTGGAGCCACAGCCACGGAAGTCTCACGCGCGAACAGGCCCACGGCGCTCCCGCCAATATCGAGGACGTCTACGCGGCCGCCGATATTCCCGAAACCGAAGGGTCCTTCGGAGGCGGCTCCGCCGCGCAGATCCCGATGATGAAGTTCGCCTCCTCGGCCGCCCATACCACCGGCAAGCGGTTCGCCTCCTCCGAAACCTTCACCTGGCTCGGCGAACATTTCCAGGTCCCCCTCGCCTCGCTCAAGCCGGTCGTCGACACCTTCTTCCTCGCGGGCATCAACCACATCTTCTTTCACGGCATCCCCTACTCGCCCTCCGACGCGCCCTGGCCAGGCTGGCTCTTTTATGCCGCAGTCAACTTCGGCCCGAACGGCGGCATCTGGCACGATCTCCCCGCCTTCAATGCCTACGCCACCCGCTGCCAGTCCATCCTTCAGGCAGGCCACCCCGACAACGATGTCCTGCTCTACTTCCCCGTCGCCGACTTCTGGCAGCACATCGGCCCCGCACCCGGCATCCCCAAGGACGCTCCCGGAGCCGAAGCCGATCCGCTCGTGATCCAGTTCACAACGCCCGGCCTGTGGATGCACGGGAGTCCATTCTATCGTACCGCGATGGCGTTGTGGAACAAAGGCGTCTCCTACGACGAGGTGACCGACGCCCTCCTCGCCCACGCCCGCGTCGAGGACGGCCGCTGCATTCTCGGCGGCAACCGCTACCAGGCGATCGTGATTCCACCCTGCCGGTTCCTGCCGCTCACGACCCTCGAACATCTCGCCACCCTCGCCCGCGCCGGCGCGACCGTGGTCTTCGAGGGCACGGCTCCGTCGGATGTTCCCGGATACCACAATTTCCAGCAGCGCAGGGCCGGTCTTCTCGCGCTGGAACACTCCCTCGCGCTTCACCCCGGCCGCACCACCGTCGGCACCGGCGCGGTGTTCATCGGGCCCGATCTCTTCGGGCTTCTCAGCGAGGCCGGCGTGCAACGCGAGTCCATGAGCGATCAGGGGCTGCGCTGCGTTCGCCGCACCCGCGCCGACGGCACCGACTATTTCATCGTCAACACCGGCAAATCGACCGTCGACGGCTGGGTCCCCCTGTCGAAGCCGGCCCGCTTCGCATCGCTTCTCGATCCGATCGCCGCCGACCGAGCCGGCCGCGCCGCACTGCGTGGCCCCGAAATGTCGCCCGACGTCTATCTCCAGCTCGCGCCAAACCAGTCGCTCGTGCTCCGGCTTTACGACTCATCCGCCGCTCCTCGTTTTGCGCACGCCGCTCCCTGGCCCTATCTGCACGCCTCGACGGCCCCCGCCGTGCCCCTCTCCGGCGAGTGGTCCGTGCATTTCCTCGAAGGCGGACCCGTCCTTCCCAGGGACTTCCAGGCTCCCTCCCTCGTGCCGTGGACCGGCCGGGGCGACGCCGACGCCGATCGGTTTTCAGGAACCGCCCGCTACACGCTCACCTTCAATTTTGAACCTTCGGACACCCACGACTGGGTCCTCTCCCTCGGACGCGTCGCCGAAAGCGCCCGCGTGCGCCTGAACGGTCGCGAGCTCGCCACCCTCTGGTGCCCCCCCTTCGAGGTCCCCGTGGGCCAGGCCCTCCGCGCCGGCCAAAACGTGCTCCAAATCGACGTCACCAACGTGGCCGCCAATCGGATTCGCGACCTCGACCGCCGACACGTTCAGTGGAAGCGTTTCTACGAGATCAATTTCGTGAACAAGAATTACCAGCCTTTCGACGCCTCGGGCTGGCCCATCCGTACCTCGGGCCTCGTCGGCCCCGTCGCCCTCCGGCCGGTCACCACGTTCAACCCTTCCCCTTAACCCACACACACCCATGGGATTTTTATCCCGTTTCTTCACCCGCTGTCGGCCGAGACTGTGCCTGCCGCATTCCACACGCGCACTCTCCACGTTCGCCACGCTCCTCGCCGTCGCCACCGCCGCGTTTTCAGCGCCCACAAGCCAGGTCGCCTCCGACGGTGTCACGCTAAGCGAGGACGCCCATGATTACATCCTCTCCAACGCCTGCGTCACCGCCACCGTCGACAAACACACGGGCAACCTCGTTTCGCTCCGCTACCGGGGCCTCGAATTGATGGGCCACGGTTCCGGCATCCCCGGCGGCTACTGGGAGCAGAACACCGGACGAGCCCCGCAGGTCATCGATTCCGTCACCATCGATCCACGCAGCAACGGAGGCCGCCGTGCCGAAGTTTCCGTCAAGGGCATCTCCGAGGGCCGCATGCTCAGCCCCAGCGCCCCGGGTGGAGGCATCCGCTGCGATCTCGAGCTGCGCTACGGACTCGGTAGGGACGACAGCGGCGTCTACACCTACGCGATCTATTCCCATCCGGCCAACTACCCTGCCGACCACATCGGCGAAAGCCGCTTCGCCGCGAAGCTCAATCCGAAGATCTTCGACTGGATGACCATCAACGCAGCGGTCAACAAGCGCATGCCCACGCCCCGCGACTGGGTCGAGGGAACTCCCCTCAATATGAAGGAAGCCCGCCGACTCAACACCGGCATCTATAAGGGGCAGGTCGAGCACAAGTATGACTACAGCGCCATTCAGTTCGACACCCCCGCCTATGGCTGGTCGAGCACCCAGGCCTTTCCGCTCGCCCCTTCCCAAGTCTCTTCCGCGTCCCGCGCCCACGTCGGCCTGTGGTTCATCAATCCCTCGATGGAATACCTCAGCGGCGGCCCAACCAAGGTCGAGCTCACCGGCCACCTGGACCTCTCCGACGCTCCCGATCCCGTCCTTCTCAATTATTGGCGCGGCACCCACTACGGCGGCTCCTTCTGCCCCATCGCCAAGGGTGAGGCGTGGACCAAGGTCGTCGGCCCCATGCTTATCTACTGCAACGCCGGCAACGGTCCGCAGGAGCTTTGGCACGACGCCCTGCGTCAGGCCAAGGCCGAAGCCGAGCAATGGCCCTACGCCTGGGTCGACGGCGTCGACTACCCCCACGCCGCCCAGCGCGCCTCCGTCTCGGGTGCCTTCTCTGTCGTCGATGCCCAGGAACCCAACCTCCACCCCACCTCGATGCTCGTCGGCCTTTCCGCACCCGATTACTTCACCACCGGTTGGGCCCGGTTCGGCCGCACTCCCCCGACCGTCCGCGTCGGCTGGCAGACCGATGCCAAGCACTACGAATTCTGGACCCGCGCCAACGCCGACGGCAGTTTCGCCATATCCAAAATCCGGCCCGGGACCTACGTGCTCCACGCCATCGCCGACGGCGTCCTCGGCGAGTTCGTCAGCAACCAGATCACACTCAAACCCGGCGAACACCTCGCCTTCGGCACGATCGTCTGGCACCCCGTCCGCTACGGTCGCCAGCTCTGGGACATCGGCATCCCCAACCGCAGCGCCCGCGAGTTCTTCCACGGTGACGATTATCGCCACTGGGGACTCTATCTCGATTACCCCAAGTGGTTCCCCCACGACGTCGATTACACCATCGGGAAAAGTGATTTTCGAAAGGACTGGAACTTCGAGCAGGTGCCGCGCGTACCCGCCGACGACACGGACGGACGTGAACCCGGCAAGTCCACGACTTGGACGGTCCACTTCACCCTCACCCCCGCCGCGCTGGGCGATGCACGCACTGAGCGCGCCATCCTCCGCCTCGCACTCTGCGGCATCGGCACGCGCCACCTCTCCGTGACCGTAAACGACCGCCATGTCGGGGAGCTCGACAACCTGCAGTACAACGCGGTGATCAACCGCGACGGCATCCAGGGCCTTTGGAGCGAACACGACGTGATCTTCCCCGCCTCCGCCCTGCGCGAAGGCGCCAACACCCTCAAGCTCACCATTCCGGGCGGCAATCCCACCAGCGGCATCGAGTACGATTATCTCCGCCTTGAGGTCGCACCCAATAACGAACCGGCAAAACACAGTTAATGGCAGGAAATATAACGAAGCGTCCCTACAGCCGACTGCGCCGGGGTCGGCTGCACAAAGTTCGGCGATCGAACGATCCCATCCTCTAATCCAAAACGCCGACACGAGGCCCTGATCCCGCATTCCCGAACGTTCTTCGTTCCCTTCGTCGCCTCCTGTTCAGATTCCTCCCCCGAAATTCCAAATGAAACATGCCACCGCCCTCCTCATCGCGGTATCGGCCCTGTCCCTACCGATTTCGTCCACCGTCCGCGCGGCTGCCCCATCCACCGCCGCGCCCGCTCCGGCCACGCGCATCACCCTCGGCTTCGACCACGACTGGCGCTTTATTCGGGGCGACGCGCCCGGCGCCGAGGCTCCGGCCTTCAACGACGCCGCATGGACCCGCCTCGACGTGCCCCACGACTGGAGCATCGCCGGTCCCTTCGATAAATCGAACCCCACCGGCGCCGCCGGCGCATTCCTCCCGGCCGGCATCGGCTGGTACCGCAAAACCTTCACGCTGCCCCCCGGCTCCGAAGGCCGGCGCGTCTCCATCCAGTTCGACGGCGTGATGGCGAACAGCGACGTCTGGATCAACGGCGTCCACCTCGGCCACCGCCCCAACGGCTCCGTCAGCTTCGCCTACGACCTCACGTCCGCCCTCCGGCCCGCCGGTCAGGCCAACGTGATCGCCGTGCGCGTCGACGACTCACAGGAACCCGCCTCCCGCTGGGCACCCGGCGCCGGAATTTATCGTCACGTCCGCCTCGTCATCAAGGACCCCGTCCACCTCGCGCACTGGGGCACGGTCGTGACCAACCCCCGCGTATCCAAGACCGGCGCCACCGTCCACGTCGCCTCCACCGCCGTCAACCAATCCCCCGCCGAGCACGTCGTCCGCCTCGAGGAGCTCCTCTTCGATCCTGCCGGGCGCCTGGTCGCACGCGCGGTCTCCCCGGCCCAGTCCGTCGCCCCGGGCAAGTCCGCGGAACTCGGCGTGGACCTCCAGGTCGACCGGCCCGAGCTCTGGGACGTGGACGCGCCCCGTCTTTACCGTGCCGTGACTCTCCTGGAGTCGGCCGATGCAGCGAACGCGGTGCTCGACAACGTCGCCACTCCCGTCGGGCTCCGCGACGCGCGTTTCGAGGCCGCCACCGGCTTCTGGCTCAACGGTCGCAACCTCAAGATCAAGGGAGTGTGCCTCCACGACGATGGCAGCGCTTTCGGCGCCGCAGTCCCGCGCTCCGTCTGGCACCGCCGCCTGGCCGCCCTGCGCGCCCTCGGCGTCAACGCCATCCGCACGGCCCACAATCCGCCCGCACCCGAATTCCTCGATCTGTGCGATCGCATGGGTTTCCTCGTCATGGACGAGGCCTTCGACTGCTGGACCGTCGGGAAGACCCGCTACGATTACCACCTCCACTTCGAAAAATGGTCCCTCACCGACCTGCGCGACATGGTGATGCGCGACCGCAATCATCCCAGTATCATCCTGTGGAGCGCAGGTAATGAAATCCACGATACGCCGAACGCCGCACTCGCGAAACCTATCCTGGCCTCGCTGGTGGCGACCTTTCACGAATACGACCCCACCCGGCCCGTCACCCAGGCCCTGTTCCGCCCGAACGTGAGCCACGACTACGACGACGGTCTGGCCGACATGCTCGATGTGGTGGGCACCAACTACCGTTTCAACGAGCTGCTCGCCGCCCACGCCGCAAAGCCCACGCGCAAGATCATCGGAACGGAGAACAATCACGAGCGCTCGTCATGGCTCGCGGTGCGCGACAACCCCGCGTACTCGGGCGAATTCGTCTGGAGCGGCATCGACTACCTCGGCGAGGCCCACGCCTGGCCCGGGATCGCGAACAGTTCCGGCCTGCTCGACCGCACCGGCTATCCGCACCCCGACGGGATGATTTTCTCGAGTTGGTGGTCCGACCAACCGGTCGTGTACGTCGCCCGGCGCGTCGCTCGTGCCGCCCCGCCCCCGACCGACCCCGGCTACGGAAAGGCCGCCGCAATCCCGGCCTGGCGCCGGCAGGTGCTCTTCCCTGACTGGACGCCGTCCAACCCCTCCCCGCACGACGAGCAGGTCGAGGTGTACAGCAACTGCGACGAGGTCGAACTCTTCCTCAACGGGCGCTCGCTTGGCGCCAAATCCCAACCCGCGGATCTCTCGCCCCGCTCTTGGTCCGTCCCCTACTCCGCCGGCACGCTGCGCGCCGTCGGACGCGATGGCGGCCGCGTGGTCGCCGAGTCGGACCTGACCACCGCCGGAGCTCCCGCGCGCATCCAGCTCAGCGCCGATTGCAGCCGCCTCGCCGCCGGATGGAATCACATCGCCACCGTCACCGCTCTGGTCACGGACGCCCACGGCGTCCCGGTCCCCGACGCGTCCAACGAGATCACGTTCTCCACCTCCGGCCCCGGGCGCGTCGTCGCCGTGGACAGCGCCGATAACACCAGCCACGAGCCCTTCCAGGCAACGGAACGCCGCGCCGTCCAGGGACGCTGCATCGCGATGGTCCGCGCATCAGCCACCGCCGGCCCGATCACCGTGCGTGCGACCTCCCCGGGCCTGGGCTCCGCCGAGATCCAACTCACGGCGCTGCCCTGATCCGACCGTCCGGCCGCGCTCCGCGCGCGTACGCTCAACTGACAGTCCGAACCCCAGCCCGGTTGTAGCCACGCCGGGCGGCTCCGTAGCCTTTCACCGTTTTTATGCCCCCCCGACCGCTCATCCGTCTTCACCCGGCCCGCCACACATTGCGGACGCTGGCTTCAGCCGCCGGCCTCGCAACCCTCTGCGCCGTCTTCGCCCCCGTCCTCCACGCCAAGACTCCGCCGACCCCCGGCGCCCAGGTCAGGTTCGTCGCCTACAAGCCCGAAAGCCCTGGCCAAATCAAGCCGGTCCTCGACCGCGTGCTCGCCTACCTCGACACCGCCTCGCCTGTGAAAGTCGTCGATCGCGCCACCGGACAACCCGTCGCCGACCTCGACCACCTCCCTCCGGACGCCGCCTTCGCCCCCACCGACTTCCTGCTCACAACCTACGAGTGGGGCGTCACCTACTCCGGCATGCTCCACGTCGCCGACGCAACCGGCGATCGTCATTACACGGACTACGTGGACCAGCGCCTGAGCACGATCGCCAAAGTCGCCGCCGACGTGCAGGCACACCCCTTTGACGACTCGAAGATGACCCGCACGCAGCGCTGGCTCGCCATGTCCACGGTGCTGCACCCCCAGGCGCTCGACGACTGCGGAGCGATGGCCGCCGCCATGATCGAGGCCTCGCTCCACGGCCTGCATCCCGCTCTGCTCCGCCCGCGCATCGACACCTACATGGCCTGGGTCCGCTCCGGCCAATACCGGCTGCCCGACGGCACTCTGGCTCGCCATTTCCCGATGCCCGACACGCTCTGGGCCGACGACCTCTACATGAGCGTGCCCGCGCTGTCCGATATGTATGCGCTGACCGGCGACACGGCCTGCCTCGACGACGCAGTTCGCCAGATCCGGCAGTTCTCGGCCCGCATGTTCGTGCCCGAAACAGGGCTGTACCGGCACGGCTGGGTCAGCGGAATGACTCCTCATCCCGCCTTTTACTGGGCTCGTGCTAACGGCTGGGCCGCACTCGCGTTGTGCAGGCTCCTCGATGTGCTCCCCGAGGACCATCCCGCCCGGCCCGCCATCCTGGCCCAATTCCGCGCCCAGATCGCCGGGCTGGCGGCCGTCCAGTCCGGCTCCGGCCTCTGGCACCAGTTGCTAAACCGTCCCGATTCCTATCTCGAGACCTCCGCTTCCGCGATGTTCGTCTACGCGCTAGCCCACGGCATCAACCGCGGCTGGCT
>JAJXYI010000691.1 GCA_021780625.1 bacterium
TGCTTCTCCGACATCGTCGGAAACGGGGGATTGATCACGAGCATGCGCTCGCCCACCGGCTGCAGGAGCCGGCGCGCGTTCACGCGGTTCGACTCGGTTTCGATGAACTTGAAATTCTTCGCGTACTTCTCCCGGTCCGCCAGGCACTCCTCGTGCGAGTGCAGCGTGAAGTCCTCCCAGTTCTTGTTCTTCGGAAGTGCATCCTGCCCGTCCAAAAGAACCGCGGTCTGCGCGATCGTCTTGAGCGAGCTGAACGGCACGCCCCGCTTCAACAGCCGGAGGATTTCCTCCAGCGGCAGTTCGCCCATGCCATAGACGAGCAGGTCGGCCCCGCTGTCCGCGAGGATCGTCGGCTTGAAGCTGTCGGACCAGTAGTCGTAGTGCGTCACCCGCCTCAGGCTCGCCTCGATGCCACCGATGAGCACGGGCACGTCCGGATAGAGCGACTTCAGGATCCGGGAATACACCGTCGCCGCGTAGTCCGGCCTGAACCCCGACTCGCCGCCGGGCGTGTACGCGTCGTCCGAGCGCAGCCGCCGCCCCGCCGTGTAGCGGTTGACCATCGAGTCCATGCAGCCGGCCGTCACACCGAAAAACAGCCTCGGCTTCCCGAGCTTCTTGAAGTCCCGAAGGTCGTCGCGCCAATTCGGCTGCGGCAGGATCGCCACACGAAATCCTTCGCGCTCGATGATGCGCCCCACCACGGCCGCTCCAAACGACGGATGGTCCACGTAGGCGTCTCCCGTCACCAGGATCACGTCCACCTCGTCCCAACCCCTCGCCTCGAGGTCGTCTCGGGACACGGGAAGCCAACGGCGGCTGTCCCAGATCTTGTCGTCAGTTTGCATCATCGGCGGCAGTCGAGGAGAATGTCCACTCTGACGCGAGTCTCAACTCGTCCCATCCGAAAAACCCCCGACCGACCTGCTGAGACCGACCTTTGCGCCCTGGCTTCTGACTTCTGACCTCCGATCTGCGACATCCGACCTCTGCCCCCTGACTTCTGACCTCTGGCCTCTGGCCTCCGACGTCCGACATCCGACCTCCGACTTCCGTGGTTCAATACAGTCTTCCTCCTGCAAGGCGCGCAGACCCGACCTACTTGCCCCTCCGTTCGAGCGTCTCGTCCTCGAACGACACCGGATCCTCCGACGGTTCCAGGTGTGTGATCACGTGGGCGTTGCCCAACGACTCCCGTACGTCGGCCTCGATCCGCTCGGCCAGTTCGTGGCCGCGTTGCACGGTCCACTCACCCGGCACCAGCACGTGCATCGAGACAAATCGCCGCGATCCCGATTGCCGGGTCATCACCGCATGAAAATTCACCCCGCCCGCCCGATAGCGCTCGAGCACCTGCTCGACCCTCGCGCGGTCGTCGGCCCCGATCGACTCGTCCATCAGCCCCGAAATCGAGCGCCGCACGATCGACGAGCCGGTCCACACGATATTCGCCGCCACGATGAGCGCGATCACCGGGTCAAGCCAGTCCCAGCCGGTGATCGGCACCAGCGCCACCGCCACCAGGACACCGACCGAAGTCCAGACATCGGTCAGCAGGTGCCGCGCGTTGGCCTCGAGCGTGATCGACTGGTACCTGCGTCCCGCGCGCAGTATCCAGAGTGCCACCACGAGATTGACCACCGAGGCGACCACCGAGACGACCAGGCCCACGCCGATCTTCTCAAGCGCCTGCGGATGGAAGAGCCTCGGCACGGCGGCCCAGCCGATGCTGATTGCCGCAATGACGATCAACCCGCCCTCCACGCCGCTCGAGAAATACTCCGCCTTGTCGTGACCGTAGGCGTGCTCCTGGTCCGCCGGCTTCGACGCCACCGTGAGCATCCAGTAGGCCATGATCCCGCCGACCACGTTCACCACCGACTCGACCGCGTCCGAGAGCAGACCCACGGAACCGGTCAGCCAGTAAGCCGCCGATTTCAGCACGATCGTCGCCAGCGCCGCGATGATCGATGCACGCGCATATCGGGTGAGTCCGGAGTTCATCTAAATAAGGCAGCTGGGTTGGAACCACAGAGACACAGAGGGCACGGAGAAAGGCGATGACAGGAAAAGCCCGAATCCAATCTCATTCTCGTCCGAGGTGAGGCATGGGTCAGTCCTTCACTCTGTTTTCTGGCTCTGTGCCCTCTGTGCCTCCGTGGTTCAAGGCGCTCGTTTCATTATTTCCAGGCGGCGCGGATCTGCTCGGTGACGCCGATGGCGACCTCGAGCGCGCTCTTGGCGAGGGAGCCGCCCACTTTCGGCTCCTTGGCCCGGGCGACGCTCTCGACGAAATCCGCCAGTTCGAGCGCGAGCGGCTCGCCCTTCGCAAGCGGGATCTCCTCGACGGGCGGCGGCACCTCCGCCGGCTTCGCCCCCGCGATGATGCGCCCGGCATACTCCAGCATGCCCTGCTTGCGCACGAGGTGCCCGCTCTGGTTCATGAAATCGAATGAGAAATAGCCGGTGTCCTGAAACACCCGGATTTCGCGCACCTTCTTCAGGCTGATCCGGCTCGCGCTCAGGTTGGCGACGCAGCCGTTCGCGAACTGCAGGCGCGCGTTCGCGATGTCCTCGGTCTTCGAAAGCAGGCGCACGCCGACGCTGTCGATCCGCTCAACCGGCGACTTCGCGAGTTCGAGGACGATGCCAATGTCGTGGATC
>JAJXYI010000452.1 GCA_021780625.1 bacterium
CGGGGCGAAGATGCCGCCACAACCCGCCGTGCCCACCGCCGCGATCGTTGCAAGCAGCTTGCCCACAAACAACACAAGCGCCGTCGTCCAGGGCAGCCCCCCGCTGATAGCGAGCGTGACGTCCTGATACCCGATGCCAAAGACACCGCTGTGTCCCGTCGCCAGAAAGGTGGAGCACGCGAACAGCCAGCATAGCGCCGCACCCACGACGGGCGCCAGCCACACCGGCACCTTGATCCATTTGCGACTGCGCCCGCGCAGCCAGAGAGCGCCACGCTGGAAGGTGGTTCCCGCCCAAGCCGAGATGGCCGCCACCGGAATGCACAGCAGAAATCCAATCCAGGTTGGCGACGTGAGCGGCGCCGCCTTGAATGCAGGCTGCGCACCCAGGATCGCATGTGCGACCAGCGCGCCCATGACCGCCGCCAGCACCACCGTGCCCAGATAGCGGCTGTTGAGATCGCCGATGATCTCCTCAAGCACAAACGTGACCGCCGCCAGCGGAGCGTTGAATGCCGCCGCCAGTCCCGCAGCCGCACCACCCGCACAAAACGCACGACGCCCCTGCTTGGGCACCTGCATCAGCTGGGCGCCCGCCGACATCACTCCCGCTCCAATCTGCACCGCCGGACCCTCGGGCCCCAGACTCGTGCCCGTGCCCAGCGTCACGGCGGACGCGATGAATTTCGTGATGACCACCCGCGCCTTCATAAAACCAAAGTCCTGCCAGAACGTCAGTTTCGTCGGGAGAATGCCGCCGCCTGCCGCCTCCGGCGCCACAAACCTGATCAGGATGCTCGCAAAAAGAGTTCCACCCACCACCCAGCCAAAACTCGCCATCGCAAAGTGAAGACGTGTCATCGCCAGGCTCGCGTTAACCGTCCAGGCTTCGATCTTCATCGTCACCTCGTGAAAGGCGACCGCCGCCAGCCCCGCCAAGGCACCGAGCAGACAGATCATCGCGTATTTGCGCGGGCTGTCGCCCATCAGGAGGGATTTGGCATGAGCCAATTGCTTGGTCGGAGAAAGCGCCTCGTGAGACATGAATCAACTCAGCCTGGTTATTATCCAAGTCTCGTGCAAGAATTCCCCCCCCTCGCCCTCCCTCTGCCAACCGCCCCAAGCCTCTTTCTTAAGCCAAGGTCCTATCCCCAAAAAAAGGTAGATACCCCGCTTCTCCACGAGGTTGTTAAGTCAATTTATAGCATTTATAATCATATCTTAAGGATAAACTCCGTCTTTAGCTTCCTCACCAAGCCCATCCCTCTGACCTGCCTCGTCTCCGCAGACTGCGGAGGCCCGGATAAAATTCACGTCTCCTGCTTCACGTCGGACCAGGTTGGACCCACTCACTTGGGCGTACCTCGAAAATTCCGACGCCTCCCCTGCCTGGTCTTGCCGAGCGGGCATCCCCGGGTTTTGCTCTCGCCCTCCCCCCGTCCTCGGCTCTTCGGATTCACCAGTCCCAAAATGCCACAGTCGAATAGCGGATGGGGCGCCTTGGCTTGTCGTTATGCCACGCATTGAATTCACCGTCGCGCCTTCCCCGTCCACCCAGTCCCTGCCCGGACCAGGCGGATTCCGCACCACCCCATCACTCCTCCATGGCTGATGACGAGGACTCTTCGGGGCGCTTCGCCGCACTTTACCGGAAGACGCTTGCCCCGCTGCGACGCTATCTGGCACGCCTGCTAGGCAATTCCAACGAGGCCGAGGACGTCGCCCACGACGCCTATCTCCGCATCTTCCGGAGCGTCGAAGAACGCGACGCCCGCGAGCCCGAGGCCCTGCTTTACGTCACTGCCCGCCGGCTCGCAATCAACCGTCTGAAACGTCGTAACATCTCGCCCATCTCCCCCGAATTGCCCCCCCTTGATTCCACCGCCAGCCGCGAACCCGGCGTCGCGCATCAGGTGATGGCCCGCCAGGAATGGTCCCTGCTCGAAAAGGCCATCGCAGACCTGCCCCCGAGGTGCCGGTCCGTTCTGCTGCTTCGTAAAGTCGAACTCCTTTCGCATCGCGAAATCGCCGACCGCCTCGGCATCGCTATCAGCACGGTCGAAAAACAACATGCCCGCGCGCTCCGGCTTCTGAAGGCCGCCCTCGACGACGCCTTCGACCGTCCCCCCGATAACTTCCCTCCTCAGCCGAACAAGGAGGTCCGTCCATGAGCACCTCTCCCCATTTGCCCAATCCCGAGGCCGCCAAACAGGCCTCCCTCTGGGCCGCCCGACTCGACGGCTCATCGTTGAACGACGCCGACCACGCCGCGCTCCGCGCCTGGCTCGACGAGAACCCCGAGCACCGCACCCTGTTGTCGGGCTACTGTCAGTTCTCCGCCGATCTCGAGCGCTGCCTCCCAAGTCTCGTCGAAGCCGGCCTCATCGATCTGCCCACTCACGCCCAACCCCGGCGACGCCCTCGCACCTGGATCGTCGGCCTCGCCTGTTCCATCGCGGCAGCCGTCGTCCTCGCCTTCGTCTGGTACGCACACCCCGATACACAATACGAATCCTTCGCCACCTCCATGGGGCAGCGCAGGTCGATCACGCTCGGTGACGGCACCCACATCGAACTCAACGCCGACACCAGCCTGCTCGTCGAAACCGATCGCCGCCGGCGTCACGTCCGCCTCGCCTCGGGCGAAGCCTTCTTCCAGGTCGCCAAGGACAAGACGCGGCCCTTCACCGTCGTAACCCCGTCCGGATCCGTGCGCGTCACCGGCACCGTCTTCGACGTGTCCACGGACGCCAAAACCGACTTCGACGTCACCGTGGTCGAAGGCAATGTGCAGGTCCATCCGCGGCAATCCCAAGCCTCGAAACCGCCCGAATCCGTGTCCCTGCAGGCCGGCGACTGCCTGTCCGCCAACGTCGACGGCGTCACCGTGAGTCACCTCTCCCCCTCGGCTCTCGAAGACGCGCTCGCCTGGCGCCAGGGTCAGGTGGTCTTCGACGGCACCCCCCTTCGCGATGCGCTCGCCCGCTTCGCCCGCTATCACGGACGCGGCATCACGACCACCGCCGCAGCCGGAAAACTCCGCCTCGGCGGCCGTTTCAGTCTCGACGATCTCGACGGTTTTCTGTCCGACCTCGAGGAGGCGCTCCCCGTGAAAGTCACCCAGGACTCCGCCGGCACGATTCGCGTGAGCCTGCGTTCCGAACCTTAGCCCGCATTCCGCAGCCTCCCCCGCCGTCGTGCGCACGCCCCTGCCTCTCCTCCTCTTCACCGTACTCGCCCTGGGCATGGCCACGCCGCACGCCGCCGCCGACCCGGTCCGCTTCGACATCCCGGCCCAGCCTGCCGATCGCGCCCTGCTCGCGTTTTCCCATCAGTGTCACGACGAAGTGCTGTTTTCGTTCGACGCCCTGAGCAAGGTGCGTGCAAACGCCGTCGTCGGCGTATTCGAACCCGCCGAGGCCATCGCACTCCTGCTGAAGGGATCCCCGTTCATCGCGCGACGCAGCGGCGACCACCAGTTCGTCGTGAAACGTTCCCCACGTCCGGCCACGGCGTCCATCCGCGGGCGTCTGCTCGCCCCCGGGGGAAGCCCCGCCCAAGGCATTCGCGTCGATCTCGACGGCGCCGGCCTGTTCATGCTCACCGATGAAAACGGTGAGTATTTTTTTCCATCCGTAGCCCCGGGCTCTCACACGCTCCAAGCTTCCCTCGCCGACGCGATTCCCCTGAAGGCCCGCGTCGTCATCCCGCTCGACGGAGGCACCGTTCACGTGCCCACGCTCGCCTTCCGCACGGAGGAAGATCCCGTGCCGCTCGAGCCCGTCACCGTCGAAGGCGGACCCGCCCGGATCGGCCGCTTCGACCGCTCGCTGAACACGCCCATCCCCAGGACCGCCGCAGGCAATATCGACCTGTTCCGAACCGAGGACGAAGCCCTGCCCTACACGATCTTCAATCGCGCCCAGATCACCCGGAGCGGCGCCGTCAACCTCAACGAGTTTCTCCAGCGCGAATTGCTCGACAGCGACGCCGCCACACGACCGCCCGATGAGGACGGCAGCGCCTCCCCCTTCAGCGCCGGCAGCAACAATCTCAGTCTGCGCGGCTACAGCGCCGACGAGACCATCGTGCTCGTGAACGGCCGCCGCCTCCCCGAGATGCTTACCAGCGCCAGCGACACCCGCCCCCCGCCCCCCGACGTCAATTTCATCCCCCTCAATCTCGTCGAGCGCATAGAGGTGCTGCCCATCTCCGCCTCCGCCCTCTACAGCGGCAATCCCGTGGGCGGCGTGATCAACATCGTCCTCCGCCCCAATGTCGACGACACCGAGCTGACCTCCACCTACACCAATGCCGTCGGCCATTTCGACGCCCCCCAGGCCAACGTCTCCCTCCAGCACGGCCGCAGCCTCCTGGACGGCAAGCTCCAGGTCCGCCTCAGCCTCTCCCTCTCCCGCGAGGTCCCTCCCACCGAATCCGAACTCGGCCTCATCCGCGCCCACCTCCCCCCCCCCCCCCACCCCTCCCGCCCCGTCTATCGCGCCACGCCCAACATCCGCAGCGCCGACGGCCTCCCCCTCTTCGGCCCCGGCTCTTCCTCCGTGACCTCCGTGCCGGCCGGCGCCGACGGCTCCGAGGGCCTCGCCACGTTCCAGGCCCGGGCCGGAATCCGCAGTCTCGCCCTTTTCAATACACCCGGCGGCATGGCGAACTCGCCCAACAGCGTCGATTACTCGTTCGGACGGCACCAGCACAGCGGCAGCGCCTTCTTCTCCGCCACCTACGACGTCAGGCCCTGGCTCCAGCTCGGTGCCGACGGCATCGTGTCCAACGCCGTCGCCAACCGCGGCTTCAATGTCTTCTCCGGCGATCTCCTGCTCCAGGCCTCCTCGCCCCTCAACCCCTTCGGCCGCGACGTCCGGGTCTCGCTCAACGAGACCGCCCCCGCGCTCGGGGAGAACTACGGCGAGGCGCACCTCGACTTTTCCGCCCTCGTGCTCGGCGCCCTCTTGAAACTGCCCGGCAACTGGACGGTGTCATTGGACGCCCAATACGGACGGAGCGTCACACGCTACCGCGGCGTCGTCGGCGTCGACGCCACCCGGTGGCAGCAGCTGGTCGATTCCGGCGAATACAATCCCCTTCGCGACACCCAGGTTTTCGGCCCGCCCAAGGCCTTCTACGACAAGGCCCTGGTCTTCTATGGCGCGCCGGGAAAATTCGTCACCCTGGGCGACTACGACACGCTCGACTCCGCCTTCAGGATCACCAACACCTCCCTGCACATCCCCACCGGCATCGCCACCGTCAACGGCGGTCTCGATTATCGCCGCAACCACCTTGCGAGCTTCCTCGACGAGCGCCGCTATGGCGACGGCTCCCTCGCGGGCGCCCCCCAGTATTGGCAGGGCCGCGCGATCGAACGCGTGAGCCTCTTCGGCGAACTTCAGGCTCCCGCCATCCCCGCATCGTACTGCCCCTCGTGGATACACGGGATCGAGACCGACCTCGCCGCCCGCTACGACATGGCCGCCTCCTCGCAGGAATCCAACGTCGCGCCCACCGCCGGCCTCAAGATCAACCTCCCGGGCGGCTTCGCGCTGCGCGCCACCGTCGCCACCTCGAACCGCGTCCCTCCTCCCGTCATGAGCCGGCGCTCCACCCTCAACGGCGCGACCGGCGGCGGCGAGGTCGTCGACTCCTACATCTTCGACCCGGTCCGCAACGAAAGCTACACGGTCTCCTCCAACGACGCGATCAACACCAACCTCCGCCCGGAGTCCGCCGTCACACGCTCCGTCGGCGCCATCTTCCAGCGCGGTTCCGTCCACAGGTTCCGCCTCGCCCTCGATTTCTCCGACACGGAAAAAACCGGCGAACTCGCCTATCTGGAGCCTCAACAGATCGTCAGCCTCGAGACCCTGTTTGCAGGACGGATCGTGCGCGCCCCTCTCCAGCCCGGCGATCCCCACTCCGCCGGCTACATCACCAACGTGTACACGGGCAGTTTCAACCTCGCCCGACGCCACTCCCAAAATTGGGTCGCTTCCGCGGACTACGTCTGGACCGACTGCCTCGGCGGCAACCTCGAACTCTACGGCCGCTGGTTCCTCTACCAACGCTACGACCTCCAACTGCTGCCCACCTCCCCCCTCGTCGACGAACTCAGCTCCCCCGACGGGGCCGCCCCCCGCCTGCTCCGCAATCGCGCCAATCTCAGCGTCAGCTGGTCCGACAGCCACGGCGGTTTCGGCATCGATACCTATTATTTCAACTCCCGGACCCTGCCCCGCCAGGAATGGGCAAGCCAGGGCAGCGACCATATCTCGTCATTTTGGGATCTCGACGCCTACCTCCAGACCGACCTCGGGCGCTGGCTGCTGCCCAAGCATTCGAAAATGGGTCTCCGAGGCCAGATCCGCATCAACAATCTCCTGGACGCCCCGCCGCCCCGCTACGCCAACGATCCCTCCGGAGCCGGCGTGCAGCCCTACGGAGATTGGCGCGGCCGCGTGTACTCGCTCTCCCTGACAGTGACCTACTGAGCGTGGCATCTTCAAAAAAACGCCGCCGCGGGTAGCGGTTTCCCGCACCAGCCTTGTCGTAGGTGACAGCCAGTCATGCCCACAAATCTCAGCACGTCCGCCCAGCCACGCCCAATCCAAAACGCCGGCCAGGCGGCACCGGATAGCACCGACGGCAGGCTGCGCCAGACGCTGCGTCACTGCTCGCCTGATACCTTCGAGGCCGCCTGCGCCGTGCGCGCGGACGGAAATCCCGAGAATCTCCGCACCCTCGCCATCGGCATCCTCGGTCCCTTCGTTTCGCAGGAGCTGCAGCCAGCCCTCGCCCAGGGACGGCCCAGCCTTCGCCTCGCCGAAGATCTGGGCGTGGACTCCCTCGCGCTGACCGAGATCGGAATGCTCTCCGAAGACGTGCTGCTGGTCTCCATCTCCAACGACGAACTCTTCAACGTCCGAACACTCGGCGACCTTGAAGACCTCTTTGAGCGTCTGCTCCACAGCCAGCCTCGGCCGGGAATGCGGCTTTCCCCCGAGCACACTACCCGAATGGCGACCGCGCCCAGTCCTTCAGCCGACCGCGCGCACCTGGCCGCGTCCGAGTAAGTCAAGCGGCGCTCACACACGGCAAACGACGCGGCGCGCCCCGATGGCGCGCCGCGTCCATGTCCGTCCCCCTCCACCCCGCCCGGATCCGGACCAGGGCCTCGCCGCCGTTTCCTCTCGCGGGGCGTAGTTTTTTCCCCGGCAGGTTCTTGCCCGCGACAGGCTTTCACTCAATGTCATCGCATACCCCTCCCCCGAGTCCCCGACCAGACTCTCACCTCGTCGATGACCGTGAGTCTTCCTCTCCAAGCCCTTTCCCGTCGGCTTCCCAAGACCGCTGCCGCGTTCGCAACTCTTCTCGGGCTCATCGGCCCGCGCCTCCACGCCCAACCCGTCCTGCTGCCAGCGCCCTCCCCTGGCCTCATCGAAACCGGCGCGCCCTCCTTCCTCGTCAGCGACCCGCAATCCCTCGGTCTGTCCGCGGCTCCCGTCGATCTAAAACAAATGCCCGACGGCCGCATGCTCGCGTTCGGTCAGGGCGAATTCGCCCTCGGCGATGGCGTGCGCTGGGAAGTGTTCAAACAGGCCCCAAAGGATCTTCATGTCGAAACCCGCAGCGTCGAGGTCGACGCCAAGGGTCGCATTTACGCAGGCGTGCCCGACGGGTTCGCTCGCATCGAGATGGAGCCCGGCGGAGCCTGGGTCTTTAAAATCGTCGCGCCCTATCCGGCCGGTCTCCGCAAGGTCACATCCTCCCTGACCAGCACCCAGGCCGCCGGCGGCCGCTGGTTCTGGTCGCACGGCAGCGGCCCCATCGTCGAGTGGAATCCCGGTGAACCGGCTCGCATCGTCGGCCGAATCAATGCAGTCGAACGTTTTCTCGCCATCGACGGCAACATCGTCCTCAGCGACGGCTCCACCGGCGACCTCTATCGGCTTCAAGCGGGGGAGTTCACGCGCGAAAACGCCACCCCAAAGAATTTCGTCTACGACACCTTCACCTGCGCTGTCGCACTCGATGCACACCGCACCCTCATCGGAACCATCGCCCGCGGGCTCCTGGTCTCCGACGGTGACCACTTCCGCCCGCTCCAGGCCCAGGGCCTGCTCGGCCCGGATTATCGCATCAACGATCTGATCGCCACCGAGGGAGGCCTTTTTGCCGCGGCAATCAACAATGTCGGCATCGTGTTTTTCGACAGGTCGGGTCGCACCGTGCAGGTCCTCGACCGCACACTCGATCAACGCCTGTCCCGCGTCAAACGCCTGCTTCGTACGCCGGGCGGCACGATCTGGGCCCTGCTCAACGAGGGCATCGCACGGGTCGCCTTCCCCTCCCGCATCTCGTACATGGAGCCCTTCGTCCCCACCGCTCTGGCCTACGCCCAACCCTACAGGTATCAAGGTCACCTGTGGCTTATGTCCGACGGACGCGCCGAGCAGGGGCAGTACGACGCAGACGGACGTCTCACCGCCTTCGCCGTCGATTCCCCGCCAGGCTACCTCAGTTCGCTCGCCACGATCGGAGGCGATCTGCTCGCTTGCAGCACGAACGGCATCTTTCTGCACGAAAAGGATGGCTCCTGGATGTCCGTCTCAAACGACGTCAAGAGCGCCTACATTTTCGAAAGCCCCGATACCCCAGGCCGCTGGCTCTACGCAGCCGAAAACGAAACCGGCTGGATCGTAAAATCACGCGGCGACTACTCCCTGCAACGTTTTCCCGACACCCGTCTCGGACACGTCTATGGAGGAGCCCCCGACGAACACGGCGCAGTCTGGATCGAACTCGGAACCGGTAAAGTCGGTCGCATCCTCCCCACGTCGCCTCGACCCAAAGTCTCCGTCTTCGGCTCCGCCCAGGGAGTTCCAAACGGATGGGCCCAACTGTTTTTCCCCGACGGCGCCCCACGCATCAATACCGATGGCGGCATCCTCCGCTTCGACACCGCCAAAGGCCAGTTCACTCCCGACCCCGACCTGCTCCGGCACTTTCCACAGCTCCAGGGTGCGCTGGGCCGTCCGGCCCGCGATGCCTTCGGTCGCCTCTGGATCACCCACAAGGACCACGTCCTCGTGGTCGACCCCTCCAAACCCGCCCCAAACCAAAGCGTCGAAAGTCTTCCCCAAGGGCTCGTGCCCATTTTCTTCACAGCCCAGGCCGACGGCGTCGTCTGGCTTCATCAACGCATGCGCCTCGCTCGATTCGACCCCTTGATGCCGGCCCCCGCTCCCGCCCCGCTCCACGCCCTCATCACCAGCGTCGTCCTCCCGTCCGGCACCCGACTCATCTCCTCCGGAGAAAATCTGGGCAATCTGCCTTCATCCGATAATTCGCTGACGGTCTATTTCGATGCCCCCGACACACCCCTGGACCAGCCGGTCTCCTTCGACGTGAAGCTGAGCGGCGCTCGCAGCGCCTGGATTTCCACCGGAAGCACGGGCTCCGCCGTGTTCGATCACGTCGACCACGGTTCCTACGTCCTTCTCGTGCGCCCACACATCGGCTCCCAGGTGGGGACGGAGGCACGCCTCCGTTTTTCCGTGCGAGCCCCGTGGTTCGAGACCCCTCTCGCTTACGCCGGGTACATCCTCGCCAGCTTGAGCCTGGTCGCACTCCTCGTCGGCACCGCCTCCTACCTCGAACGCAGGGGGAAGTCGCACCTCGAACGCATCGTGAACCTCCGCACCAACGAACTCCATGAGATGAACCGCGAGCTCGGCAGGCAGATGAAGGAGTCCAATGACCGCGCCGCCGCCCTCAAGGTCAGCGAAGACCGCTACCGCCGCCTCAGCGACAACGCCCCCGACATCATTTTCCGTCTGCGAACCGGGCCCGACACCGGCTTCGATTACATCAGCCCGGCAGTCGCCGCCATCACCGGCTACACTCCCGATGAGTTCTACGCCACCCCCCAGCTGATCGGCCGCATCGCAAGCCCCGCCGGCCCGGACAACCTTCTCGATCTGGCACGCAACTTCTCCGTTCCCACCGGAGCCCGCGAGGCGACATGGATCGCACGCGACGGCCGCCGCCTCGCAATCGAGATGCACCTGGTTCCCGTTCACTCCGGCGCCGGCAACCTCGTCGCCATCGAGGGCATCGCCCGCGACGTCACCGACCGGAAACGGGCCATCGAACAAATCCGAACTCTCTCCGAAGCCATCGAGCAAAGCCCCGTCAGCGTCTTCATCACCGACCCCGCCGGCTCCATCGTTTTCGCCAACCCCTCGCTCCAGCGCCTGATAGGCTATTCAAACTCGGAACTCACGGGCCGCAGCCTCGGCCGCCTCCGCGCCGACTTCGTGCGACCCGATCAGCTCGAGGAAATCTGGACGGCCCTCACGCGCGGCGAACGCTGGAACGGCCAGGTGGCCCTGCGACGCAAGGATGGCCGAATCCTCCACCTGCGCTCCACTTTCGCCCCCCTGCGCAACCCCGACGGTACCCTGCGCAACCACCTCGCCCTGCTCGAGGACATCTCCGAGGCGCTCGAAGAACACGACCGGCGCCACCGGCTCGAAGCCCAACTCGCCCAAGTCCAGAAACTCGAAAGCCTCGGCACACTCGCCGGCGGGATCGCCCACGATTTCAACAACATCCTCACCGGTATCCTCGGTTACTGCGAATTGGCCGATTTCGCCCTCCAGGAAGGCCGCTCCAACGCCGACGAACTCCGCGAGATCAGGGCCGGAGGCCTCCGCGCCAAAGAGCTCGTCTCCCAGATCCTCACGTTCTCACGGCGAGGCGAATCCAGGCTCGCTCCCGTCGAACTTTCCACCGTCGTCGTCGAGGCCCTCAAG
>JAJXYI010000539.1:0-1266 GCA_021780625.1 bacterium
CGACCACGAACGGATCGACCGAGCGCTCGAGGAACTTGCGCTGGTGCCGCTCGCCGCGCGCCAGATCCGCATGCTTTCTGGCGGCCAACAACAGCGCGTATTCCTCGCGCGGGCCCTCGCCCAGGGCGCCGACATCTTCCTCCTCGACGAACCTTTCAACGGGCTCGATCGCTTCGCGACGGAGGAACTGACGCACATTCTGCTGGGTTGGAAGGCGCAGGGGCGCACGGTCGTGGCCGCGATCCACGACATCGAGCTCGCGCGCCGGCACTTCGAGATGGGCGTCCTGCTCGCCACCCACCTGGTCGCCGCCGGTCCGGTCGCCGATGCCCTGTCGGAGGCGAATCTCGAGACGGCGTTCCTGGGCAGCCACTGCGCCCACGGGGGCGACATCAGTCTCGTGCGGACCGCACGATTCCCCTCATGAGCGTATCCGAATTTCTGATCGCACCGTTCCGCTACGACTTCATGCAGCGCGGGCTCCTGACCGCCGTACTGCTGGGGATCAGCGGCGGCCTGCTGGGATGCGTGCTCGTCCTCCGCCGCCTTTCACTCATGGGCGATGCCCTCGCCCACTCCCTGCTGCCCGGCATCGCGGCGGCCTACCTCCTGTTCGGACCCAGCCTGCCCGCGCTCTTCACCGGCGCCCTGTTCGCCGGCCTTCTCACTGCGCTCGGAAGCGCCCTGCTCAGCCGACTCACGCGGGTGAAGGAGGACGCCGCCTTCGGCGCCCTCTTCGTCGTGCTCTTCGGCGCCGGCGTCGCACTGATCAACCTGGCGCGGACTCGGCTGAACATCCTTGAGTTCCTGTTCGGCAACGTGCTCGCGGTGAGCTCCTCGGATATCGCCCTCACCGCCGCCACGACTGCAGTCACCGTGCTGGTGTTCGTGGTGGGGTACCGGCACATCGTGCTGGAGACCTTTGATCCCGTATTCTACCGCGCGACCGGCGGCCGGGGCGGACTCGTGCATCTGGGGCTCCTGACCCTGGTCGTCCTGAACCTCGTCGCTTCGCTCCAGACGATGGGAATCGTCCTTTCGCTCGGCCTGTTCCTACTCCCGGCCGTGAGCGCCTACCTCTGGAGCGACCACCTCCGGAGCCTGCTGGCCATCTCGTCGGGCATCGCCGTCCTGTGTGCCGTCGCGGGAATCCTGATCAGCTACCATGCCGGTTTCCCGAGCGGGGCGAGCATCGTGCTTTGCCTGGGCTTCGTGTTTTTCTTTTCGGCGGTCGCAAGCCCCAGGCATGGCCTGCTTTCCAAGCTG
>JAJXYI010000539.1:1276-2659 GCA_021780625.1 bacterium
GGCCCGCCGGCCTCGAGATCACGCTTGCGCGCGGCACCACCCCCAAACACCATCGCGCTCCCCCATGGCCACGAAGGAATTCTACATTCGAAACGCTTCGGAGACCGAAGCCCGCGGGCCTTTCAATCTCGAACAGCTCGTCTCCCTGGGCGAGACCGGGCAGGTCACGGTCGACACCCTCTACTACGAGGCCATGGATGAGAAGTGGGTGGCCATCGGAGACAATCCCGATCTCAGGGCCGCCCTGTTTCCCGAGAAAAAACGGCTCACGTTGAAAAAGGACGCCGCGGTTCCCTCGCTGAACAAGTCGCATGAGGACCACCCTGGGATCGACGTCCACGACATGCTCGCGGCGGCCGAGGCGCGCACGGACGACACCCGCGAAAAGGGCAGCCACCTCGTCATGGTCGACCGCTGCGCGAAGATCGGACTGTGGGGGGCCATCGCGATCCTGCTCATCGCCATGGCGGGCGAAATCATTCCGGCCATCGACGTGTTGACCGCATTCACGCCGGCCAAGCTTCTCGAGCACCCGCTGGTGGCGCTCGGGCTCATCGACCTCTTCCTCGCCATCCTGCTGATCCTCGGCGTCGTGAGCGCCTACCCCTTTGTCCGCTTCCGCGCGATGCTCGGGCTGGGGTTCATGGCCTTCCTGTTCTACACCCACGGACAGACGCTTCCGCTGATTGCGGCCATCGCGGGCTCGGCGGGGCTGTATATTTGCACGGTCTTCCTGAGTTATGGTCCGGTTGCCCTCGGGCTCGTGCTCGGGCTTGGTGGCATGGGCGTGCTGACCTGGCTTCTCATCCGTTAGCATGGCAGACAAAGCCAGACCCGCCGCCCTCAGCAGCTCGTTCTGGCGCCAGGAAATCTGGCGGCATGAGCACCTCGGCGACCGTTCTCCACGCGGTTTTCTCTATGCGCTGCTGCGCGGGGTCCTGATCACCGGACGCGTGTTCAGGGAAACCAAGGCGATGATCCGGGCGGCGGCCCTCAGTTACAGCTCGATGCTGGCGCTGGGCCCGCTGGTCGCGATCGTGATGATTTTTGCCGGCTTCGTCCTCAACAAGAAGGATCCCGCGACCGCAGTGAACGGTATTCACAAGGTCATCGAATTTGTCGCTCCGTCCGTCGCCGAATTCGAGAAGGTCTCGAAGGCCGACGCCTCGGCCAAGACCGCCGCCGCGCTGAACCGCCACCCCGCGATTGTCGAGCTGATCAACGGCTTCGTAAAAGGCTCCAGGTCGGGCGCGGCGGGCACCCTCGGCGCCATCTCGCTCGTATTCATTGTCCTGATGCTCTTCACGTCGGTCGAAAATGCCTTCAACGAGATCTGGGGCGTGCGCCGGGGCCGAAGTTGGCTGGTGCGCATCGTCGTCTACT
>JAJXYI010000192.1 GCA_021780625.1 bacterium
CCGGCGACCGGGTCGTCATCTTCTCGCCCTTTTACGAAAACTACGTCGCCGACACGATCCTGTCGGGCGCCGAGCCGATCTATGTTCCGCTCCGTCCGCCCGGGTTTGGCTTCGACGAGGACGAGCTTCGGCGCGCCTTTTCCCAAAAGCCCAAGGCCATCATCGTCTGCAATCCCTCCAACCCCTCCGGCAAGGTCTTCACACGCGGCGAACTCGAGTTCATCGCCCGCCTGGCTGAGGAACACGACACCTGGGTCATCACCGACGAGGTTTACGAGCACATCGTCTACAGCCCCTGCACGCATGTTTCGTTTGCAACGCTCCCGGGCATGTTCGATCGGACGATCACCTGCGGGTCGCTGTCGAAAACCTATTCGATCACCGGCTGGCGCCTCGGGCACGTCATCGCGTCGGCGGCGTTCATAGCGGAGGCCCGGAAGGTGCACGACTTTCTGACGGTGGGCGCCGCCGCACCTTTGCAGGAGGCTGCGATCACGGCCCTGGAACTCCCCGACTCCTATTACGCCGAGCTTGCGTCCGGATACGCCGAGAAACGACGCCTGTTCCTCGAGACACTCGACCAGGTCGGCCTGACCTACACGCGGCCGGATGGTGCGTACTACGTGTTGGTCGACATTTCCGAATTCGGAGAACCCGACGACGTGAAGTTCGCCCACTGGCTGGTGCGTGAAGTCGGCGTCGCCGGCGTGCCCGGTTCGAGTTTCTTCCGCGAACCGGTGCACCACCTCATCCGATTCCACTTCGCCAAGAAGCCCGAGACGCTGCGCGCCGCGGGCGACCGGCTGAAGGGACTTCGGGAAAAGGCGCGCCGGGGCATCACGCCCTAGGCGCGCACGGAAGGTTCACATCGGGCAACTGCCGCAGGACTGCGCGCTGTCGGCCGCGTGGCTCACGACGCTCCCGCAGGTCTCGCCCATCTGGCCCATGTACGGATTGGAGACCTTGTCGGAGGTTTGGACCCACTGTGCGTTCTTGCCGTCGACGTGGAACATCGGACATTGCAGCACGTAGTACCCGGACTGACCCTGGACGATCTTCTCGGCGGACTTGCTGAGTTGGCCAAATGCCTGCCGCGCCTGGTCCAGAGATTGGGCGCTCGCGATCGCCTCGGCGGCCTTTTGATCCGCAATTTTGGCGGCGGCCTGCCTGGCACCGGCCAGATTGTCCGCGACGAGCGCGGCCCGGACGTCTTCATAGCTCGAGAGAAACGCCTTGTTAGCCGACGTGAGGTTCGCCGACGAGCCGCCCTCCGCGATCAAACGGGAACGGCCTGCGATCAGCGCCAGAGCCAGCACGGAAGTCAGGGTGATGAATTTGAGCAGTGTTTGAGGTTTCATGATGAAGTCTCCAGTCGGCTTTGCCGCGGCCAACATGGCCTCGGCGGCCGTCAATGTCTGATAGTCGCGAGTCGCGATAATCCCTCGCGCCTCTCCCGCGCCACCCGCCCACGCGGCCGTGGGTTCCACAAGAAGTAGCCTGCTTAATCCCAGTCATAACCCGGCCGCGGACGGCGGCTATGGGCGTGCGACGCAGCGAGGGAGAGCGGACCAGCTCCGCCGCCGACGGCTGCAGGCGCCTGTCCCCAAGTCGCGGCGCAGCGGTCTGTTACGGGATGGCGCTCCGCCCCGCCCTGCTCCCCCGCCCCACCGCGTGTATCCTGGCTTACGATACATGACCAGGACGTTCCTTCTGCCCGGCGGATACAAAATCCGCGGCTTCTGTGTTCCTTCGCCGGTCGTCGTCGGGCAGCATTCTTATCGATAAGGCCTCCGGGTTGCGCTATCCTCCGGAGCGTCTCCGGTTCTGTTCCAAGCGCGTCATGTCCATCCTGCAAACAGGCGCCGACAAGCCCACGACGGCCCCTGCCCCCTCGCCGCCCAGGTCGGGATTTGTCCAGTCGGAAGCCCCCCTGCCGCCGCGCGAATCGCGCCTGCGGGCGCCGCCCGAACCGGCGATGAAAATCAAACGGACCATCAAGTATGAGTCCGACCGGGTGAAGGGTTTCTGTGAGGAAATCATGCGCATCCCCGGCTGCGACCAGCTACAGGCGTGCATTCAATGCGGCACGTGCTCCGGGATCTGCCCGCTGAGCATCTACATGGATTACACCCCACGGCGGGTGATCGCGCTGGTGCGCGCGGATTTCAAGAACGAGGTGCTGCGCAGCCACACGGTCTGGCTTTGCGCCTCGTGTTACGCCTGCACCGTGGAGTGTCCCCGCCAGATTCGCATCACGGACATCATGTACGGACTCAAGCAGCGCGCGATCAAGGAGGGCATCTATCCGAGACATTTCCCGATTCCGGTCCTCGCACAGGAGTTTTCGAAGATGGTGCTGCGCAAGGGACGGATCACCGAGACGCTGCTCGTGATGCGCCTGTTCCTGAAGGCGAACTGGCGCGCTGTGCTTGGGTCGTGGCGCCTCGGCTTCGGCCTGATCCGCACGGGGCGGTTCGTGCTGCGGTCGGAGCGGATCGAACGCCAGGACGAATTGCGTTCAATGCTCGCCGCCGATGACCGCGGGCGGAAACCGAAGGAGAAGCCATGAACTACAGCTACTTTCCCGGATGTTCGCTCAAGGGGCTCGGTCGGGCCTACGAGGAGTCGCTCCTGCCGGTCATGCGGCACCTCGGCGTGACCATGACCGAGCTGCCCGACTGGAACTGCTGCGGGGCGACCGCCTACATGTCGGTCGACGAGCGCCAGGCCTCGATCCTCGCCGCTCGAAACCTCGCCATCGCGGAGAAGCTCGGCGGGCACGACCTCGTCACCCCCTGCAGCGCCTGCTACCTCGTGCTCAACAAGACCAAGCACTACCTGCGGGAGACGCCTTCGATGCGCGCGGACGTCCAGGAGGCGCTGGGACGCGCGCACCTTTCCTACCATGGCGAGACCAAGGTGCGGCATCCGCTCGACGTGCTCGTCAACGACGTCGGCCTCGACGCGATCCGCGAGAAGGTCGTGCGCCCCCTGACGGGGCTGAAGGTGGCGCCCTACTACGGCTGCCAGCTCGTGCGTCCGTATTCGACCTTCGACGACGCGTGGAACCCGACGAGCATGGACCGGCTCATGACGACCCTGGGGGCCGAGGTCGTGCATTTCCCGCTGAAGACCAAGTGCTGCGGGGCGAGCCTCACGGGGACCGTGCCCGAGGCCGGGTTGCGCCTGACTTACATCCTCCTGCGCGAGGCGGTCCGGCGGCGGGCGGACGTGATCTCGACCATCTGTCCGCTCTGCCAGTTCAACCTCGACGCCTACCACGGCCAGATCGAGCGTCGCTGGGGCAAGGTCCGCGTCGCCACCGTCTATTTCACCCAGCTCATGGGCCTCGCCTTCGGGTTGTCGCCCGCCGAGCTGGGCCTCAACCGAAACTTCATCCCGATGGCGCCGCTCGCGAACGCGGCGCGTCCGGCGGAGGCCCCCACGTCATGACCGGCGACAACCACGGCGAGCTCCGGATCGGCTACTACATCTGCCACTGCGGGCACAACATCGCCGGCGTGATCGACTGCGCCGAGGTCGCCCGACGGATGGCCCTGATGCCGGGCGTGATCGTGTCGCGCGATTACAAATACATGTGCTCGGAGCCAGGCCAGGAACTCCTGAGGCAGGACATCCGGGCGCAGGGTCTGAACCGCGTCGTCGTCGCCTCCTGCTCGCCGCTCCTGCACGAGCACACCTTCCGCTCGGCGATCGAGGACGCGGGGCTCAATCCCTACCATTTCCAGATGGTGAACATCCGGGAGCACGCCTCGTGGGTCCACACCGACGGCGTGGCCGCCACGGAAAAGGCGGCCGACCTTTCCCGCGCCGCGATCCTGAGGGTCCGGCATCACCGGGCTCTGGAGACCGTGCGAGTGCCCATCAATCCGGCCGTGCTCATCGTGGGTGGCGGCATCGCGGGTATCCACGCCGCCCTGACGCTGGCCAACGCGGGCAAGCAGGTGTTTCTCGTCGAGCGCGAGCCGAGCATCGGCGGGCACATGGCGAAGTTCGACAAGACCTTCCCGACGCTCGATTGCGCCGCGTGCATCCTCACCCCCAAGATGTCCGCCGTGCGCGCCCACGAGGGCATCACGCTCTGGACCTACTCCGAGGTCGCGAAGGTCGACGGATACGTCGGCAACTACACCGTCACGGTGCGCCGGCGTCCGCGCTACGTGAACGAGGATCTCTGCATCGGGTGCCAGGAGTGCATCAGTGCGTGCGTGTATCGCGAGGCGAAGTTTCCCGACGAATTCAACCTCGGGCTCGGCCGGCGGAAGCCGGTGTACATCCCGTTCCCCCAGGCCGTGCCGCAGGTGGTCGTGATCGATCCCGAGCGCTGCCTCGAGTTGAAGACCGGTCGCTGCAAGAAGACCTGCGTGGAGGCTTGCGCGGACCGGGGCGCCATCGATTTCACCCAGACCGAGACGCTCGAGACCATTCAGGTGGGCACGATCATCGTGGCGACCGGCTTCAAGCTCTTCGACGCGAAACGTATTCCGCAGTACGGATACGGACTCTATCCCAACGTGGTCACCTCGCTCGAGCTGGAGCGACTCGTGACCAGCTCGGGTCCGACCAGCGGGGAGATCCGCCTGCGCGACGGAAGCGTCCCGAAGTCGGTGGGCTTCATCCTCTGCGTCGGCTCGCGCGACGTCCGGACCAATCGCTGGTGTTCGCGCACCTGCTGCATGCACTCGATGAAACTCGCACAGCTCATGCGCGAGCACACGGGGGCCGACGTAACGGTTTTCTACATCGACATCCGGGCTCCGGGCAAGGGCTGCGAGGAGTTTTACGACCGCTCGCTCAAGGAGGGCATCCAGTTCGTCCGCGGGCGCGTGGCGGAGGTGACCGACTGGGCTCTCGCGCCCGAGGAGGAAGGCAAGCTGGTGATCCGCGTGGAGGACACCCTTGCCGCGTTCGTGCGACGCATTCCGGTAGACATGATCGTGCTGGCGGTCGGCATGGAGCCGCAGGCGGACGCGCAGGCCGTGCGGCGGCTGTTCAACATGAGCTGCGGCACGGAGGGCTGGTTCCTTGAGAAACACCCGAAGCTGGCCCCGGTGAGCACGTTCACCGACGGCGTGTTCATCGCGGGCTGCTGCCAGGGGCCCAAGGACATTCCCGACAGCATCGCCCAGGCGGGCGCGGCCGCCGCCGAGGCCATGGCGCTGATCGACCGGGGATACATCGAACAGGAGCCGAACACCGCGCGCGTCCTCGACGACTGCTGCGGCTGCAAGTCCTGCGTGCCACTCTGTCCCTACAACGCGATCACCTTCGACGAGGCCTCCCGCAAGGCCGTCATCAACGCCGCGCTTTGCAAGGGCTGCGGCACTTGCGCGGGCTCGTGCCCCTCCGGATCGATCACACAGAACCTCTTCGATGACGACGAGGTGTTCAGCGAAATCGAGGGGCTTCTTCACGCCTGAGACCTCGTCCGCTCAATGCCGCCTTCGTCCATCCCATCCGCCATTCGAATGAACGCCGCCCAACCATCGCCTGCAGTCCCCCACACCTGGTCGCCGCGCATCGTGGCGTTCTTCTGCAATTGGTGCACCTACACGGCCGCGGATTTGGCGGGCGTGTCCCGGATGAAATATGCGCCGAGCGTCCGCGTGGTACGGCTCATGTGCTCGGGGCGACTCGATCCGCAGTTCATCCTCGACGCCCTCGCTCACGGGGCGGACGGCGTGCTCATCGGCGGCTGCCATCCGGGCGACTGCCACTATGCCGACGGGAACACGAAGATGCTGCGGCGATTTCGCATGCTTCGGCGGCTCCTTGCCCAGCTCGGATACGACGAACTGCGCGTGCGTCTCGAGTGGATCTCGGCCGCGGAGGGCGATCGCGTCCGGGCCGTCGTCAATGAAATGACCGAGCAGATCCGCGCGCTCGGTCCCCTGAACCTCCCCGGCCGCTTCGCCGAGTGGGATCTCGAGCTCTCCCGTGCCGAAACCGAACCGCGCACGGCGACAACGTCCGCAAAGGAGGTCTCCCATGCCCAGACCTAAGGTCGCCTTCTATTGGTGCGCCTCCTGTGGCGGTTGCGAGGAGACCGTGGTGGATCTAGCCGAGGATATCCTCGGCGTCGTCGAGAAGGTCGAGATCGCCTTCTGGCCGGTGGCGCTCGATTTCAAGAAGGCGGACGTCGAACGACTTCCCGACGGCGCGCTGGCGGCGAGTTTCATCAACGGCGCGATCCGAACCGGCGAGCAGGAGGAGATGGCGCGGCTGCTCCGGCGGAAGAGCCTGCTCGTGTTTGCCTATGGCGCCTGCGCCCAACTCGGCGGCATCCCTGCGTTGGCGAACCAATACTCGCGGGAGGAGATCCTGAGTTTCGTGTACGAGGAGGCGCCGACGGTGGACAATCCCTCACGCACCCGTCCGGCGGTGGTCTCGCGCGAGAACGGCGTGGACCTGCACCTGCCCGCGTTTCACGGACAGGTCCGCCCGCTCTGCCAGGTGATCGACGTCGATTACACGATCCCGGGGTGCCCGCCCACGCCGAATCTCACCCGTGAGGCCGTCGCGGCATTGCTCGAGGGACGCCTCCCGCCCAAAGGCACCGTTCTCGCCCCGGATACGGCCTTGTGCGAATCCTGCCCGCGCAAGGATTCGAAGCCGTCGGACTTGTCGTTCACCCGCTTCCGGCGTCCGCACCAGGTGCTCGCGGATTCCGCCCTCTGCCTGCTGGCCCAGGGAATTGTCTGCATGGGGCCCGCCACGCGCGGGGGCTGCGGCGCGCAGTGCATCGCGGGAAACATGCCGTGCACCGGCTGTTTCGGCCCCACCTCGCGGGTCAGGGACCAGGGCGCCAAGATGCTTTCCTCGCTCTGCGCCAACCTCGCCTCGCGCGAGGTCGAGGAAATCGACGCCGTGCTCGACGGCCTGCCCGACCCGGTCGGAACCCTCTACCGCTACGGGCTCGCCGGCGGCTTGCTCCGCCGACGCATTGACACGTCAGCCAACACCTAGGGAGACCGGCCATGGACGAGACAGTCAAACGCATCTTCAACGAGGCGGAAGCCCGCGCCAACGCCGCGTATGCCGCCGAAAAGCATCGCATCACGATCGACCCGGTGACCCGCCTTGAGGGGCACGGTCGGATCGACATTCACCTCGACGGACGCGGGGACGTGGAGCACGCCTACTTCCAGGTGCCCGAACTGCGCGGTTTCGAGGTGTTCTGCCGCGGCCGCCCCGCCGAGGACATGCCCCAGATCACGAGCCGCATCTGCGGCGTGTGCCCCACCGCCCACCACATCGCCGCCGCGAAGGCTCTCGACGATCTCTATCAGGTCCGTCCCCCGGTCGCCGGACGAAAGATCCGGGAGCTGGTCTATCACGCCTTCATGCTCGAGGACCACGCGCTGCATGTGTTCGTGCTGGGTGGACCCGATTTCATCGTGGGGCCCGACGCCCCGGCCGCCGAGCGCAACATCCTGGGCGTAATCGGCAAGGTCGGCCTGGACGCCGGGCGCAAGGTCATTCAGACGCGTCGGCGACTCCGGGAACTCATCGCTTCGGTCGGCGGCAAGGTGGTCCATCCGGTGCTCGGGCTGCCCGGTGGCGTCGCCAGGGCGCTCCGCCCCGAGGACCTGCCGGCGATCCGCGAAGTCGCCGTCGAGGCCCTTGAGTTTGCGCAGTGGACCGCCGGCGTTTTTCGCGACGTGGTTCTCGCGAACCCCGACTACCTGCGGATGATCCGGTCCGAGGACTACACCCATCGGACCTGCTACCTCGGCCAGGTTGACGAGAACAACGCCGTCAACTTCTACGACGGAGTGCTGCGCGTGGTGGACTGCGAGGGCCGCGAAATCGATCGGTTCGATGCCCGGCACTATCGGGAGCACATCGCGGAGCACGTGGAGCCGTGGTCGTTCATGAAGTTCACGTACCTGAAGGCGCGCGGCTGGCAGGGCTTTGTCGAAGGCCCCGAAACCAGCGTCTATTCGGTGGGCCCCCTGGCTCGCCTCAACGCGGCGGACTGCTTTTCAACCCCGCTTGCGGAGCAGGCGCGCGCACAGTTCTTCGCGACGCTTGGCGGTCGTCCGGTGCATCACACACTCGCAAACCACTGGGCTCGCGTGGTTGAAATGATCCACGCCGCGGAGCGGTTGGTGGAGCTCGCCTACGACCCCGACCTTGCCTCCGCCGCGGTCCGCACCCTGCCGTCCGCTGAACCGTCCGTCGGCATGGGCGTCGTCGAGGCGCCGCGTGGGACGCTCTTTCACCACTACGAGACCGACGGGCGCGGAATCATCCGCATGGCGAATCTCGTCGTTGCGACGGGCAACAACGCCTCGCGCATCGCGATGAGCGTGGAGCGCGCAGCGAAAAAGCTGATACACGGCGGCGAAGTGAACGACGGGCTGCTCAATCGGGTCGAGATGGCCTTTCGAGCCTACGATCCCTGCCTGGGATGCGCCACCCATGCGTTGCCCGGTCACATGCCGCTGAAGGTCCGGATCCGCTCCGCCGGGGGCGCCGTGGTGAGCGAGCTGCGGCAGGACTAGCCGGCGGCCTGAGCCGCCGGAATTCGCCCGCCCGGGTTGGTCACGAAAGGCCCGAAGGCGATTCAGGCGCTCGCCCCAGCAGGAGGTCGATGAGTTCGACCGCGCTGTAGGAGTCTGCCCCGGGCGGCAGGAACTGGGCGACGTCCTCGATGCCGACGCCCGCGGTGACGATGGGGCGCTCGACGCTGCCGTCGCGCTGGCGCTGACCGAGTCCGACCGTCGCCATCAGTCCATTGCAGAGGCATTTTCGTCCGATTGTATCCTCCAGGGCGCCGCCCTTTCTGACGTACTCGTCCGCGGGTTCACTGGGGCAGCGGTAGCCCAGCGATCCGTCCGGACGCTGGTAGGCGTGGCGTAGGTAACCCAGGTCGCAGACCCGGTTTCGCGCCTGATAGGCGGCCTCGTCGGACAGCGTGCCCTCGAGGTCGGCGATCTTAAACGGAAACCCGGTGGGTGACGCCTTGGGATCGGTGAACAGGCGCGCCGTTCGCGTGCGGCTGCGTTCGATCACGGCCTGGCGCAACTCGGGATCGACGCCGGACTCCCGGCAAAAGGCAAAGGCGGTCCCCACTTGGATTCCCGCGGCGCCTAGGTTCAGGGCTGCCTGGAGTTTTCCGGGCGCCCCGTAGGAGCCGGCGAGCCAGAATGGCAGTCCCAGCGCGCGGATCTTCTCTAGGTCAGGCAGATCGCGCGGTCCGTAGATGGGTTCTCCCGACTGGCTCAGTTGCATGGTTCCCCGAGGCGGGGCGTTGTGGCCCCCCGCCAACTCCGACTCGACCACGAAGCCGTCCACGCGGCCGGTCGATTTTTTCGCGAGGGTTAAGGCGAGGGTCGCGGAGGCGACGATCGCCAGAAAATACGGTCGCTTCAACGAAGGCCGGGGACCTCCGAGGAACGCGGAGGGCTCAAATCGCTGAACGAAACCGGCACCCTCGTGAGAGTCGACCACATCAATTTTCAGTTCGGAGGGCCGCCCCTCCGCGAAATCGTCCAGGGTGCCGGGAATCGTGCGGGGAATGCCCGCGCCCATCAGCACGTAATCCACGCCTGCGAGCATTGCCCCAAACAGGGCGGGAAGCGTGTTGCACTGGATTTTCTCGAGCAGATTCACGCCGACGACCCCCGTGTGCCCCAACTTGGCCAGGAAAACCTCGGTGAAGGACGCGGCGACCGTGAGCTCGTTGTGATCCCTGCCCGGGGTGGCCGACGGCATGGGCACCCCCTTGAATGGCGCATCCGGCCTCTTTCCGCCGGGCACAAAATAGTGCCTTAGGATGCGCTCGGCGGCCCCCGGCACGGGCAGCTGGGACAGCGCGAGGCGGATTTTTCCGTCGGAATCCCCGAGTTGCAGCCGGCGTGCAAGCGTGTGTTCGAGTGCGGTGCCGGACACCACGCCGAGTTGACCGGCCTGAGAAACGGTGCGGGCAAGGTGCCAGCTGGAAACAGCTATGCCCATGCCGCCCTGAATGATCCGAGGATGTGCCATAGGGAGGGATGCACCTCAGATAGGAGGCGCGACTGGCGGCAGGTCATTCGGGAGCTGCGAAACCAGATGAAACGAGGCAGCTGGCCGACAAGGTCCTTCGGAAACCGACGCGTGCGGAGCGTGCTGACGTGGTGTATCGAAGGGAAGAAGAATCGAGGGAAAATATCCCAAGCCTCACGCCTGAGGCCGTGTCCAGCGCGACTTGCGAGAAACCAGGGAGGCGCGCGAGGCCGTTCTGAGGCCGGCCTCGCGCGGCCCGCGGCATGGTTGCCAATATCGTAAGCCCTCGTCCAACCGCAGACTTGGCGCGTCGAGAGATGCGGGGAATTGACCGATCGTCACGAAAGGGGTAGCAGGTCTGTCCTGCGGCGTCCCGTTTGGCTAGATGGCGGGATGCAGCGGCAAGGTTCGACCCACGACTGCGTCCAGAACGAGCGCGCGGGCGAGCCCGGCCGCAGGTCCTGCTTCCATAAGGAAATCATGCACTCCAGCACTGCCGAACGCCCCCACCCCCGGGTCCTCTCCCAGGCCCGTGCCTCCGTGCTCATCCTTGGACTTGGAAACGACATTCTCAAAGACGATGCCGTCGGCCTGCGCGTCGCTGAAGCCGCCGAGCGGCTGTTGGCGGATGAAGCGGACGTGGAGGTCAGGACGACGACCCTGATGGGACTCACCCTGCTCGACGAGATCGCAGAGCGACGGGGGGTTGTCATCGTCGATGCGGTGCACACCGGCAGCGCGAAACCGGGCACGGTGCATTGCATGGCGCCGGTGATGCTCAAGCGACTTCGGGCGGC
>JAJXYI010000027.1 GCA_021780625.1 bacterium
GACTCTTCAGGCTCCCGTTCACCTGAATGAAGTCCTCCAGCACCGCGAGGGTCGTCTCGAGCGCCGAGTACGCCTCGGGGCGGAGCCTGCGCGCATCCGCATCGCGCATGCCAATCAGTAGGTCGTCGTTCGCGCGCTGCATGAACAGCGTCAGCGCGGCGCCCGCGAACAGGATGGTGATGAGCACCACCAGGAGCACGGCTCCCCTGCGCCGGCTCCAGGTCCGGGCCAGGCGGCGGGTCAATTGACTGGAGGATCGCACCTGCATGGTCAGTAGTTCGGAACCCCCTCCACGGCCTGCGGGAGCGTGATAACCCGGACGGTCGAGTATTTGCCGTACGTGAACGTCAGGCGGATCCGCTGGGGCGTGAGATAAGCCCCGTTCGGGTCCTTCTTGAAACTCTGCTCCGTGGTCCAGCGGCTCAGGTCCGGGTCGAAATAGTCGTACGAGAGGGCCGAGACGAACGGCGACACCAGCGCCGCCCTCGGAGGATCCTCGCCGAACTTCTGTTCGAGCCTCGAGTGCCACAGGAAGTACAGGCCCTTGCCCTGCACGACCTCCAGCGAGCACACCACCTCGGGCAGCGGGCGCGCCGGCCAGGTGAACAACCGGCTGCCAGCCGGAAGCACGAAGGTCAGCAGGGTCTGCGTGCCTGAATCAGGGGTGCGGATGTCGGCCGGATAAAAGGCCGCGGTCCCGATCGTCACCGCAGGCGGAAGACCCGCAGTCTTGAATTCATGTTTCAGATACCGCGTCACCGCCTCCACGTGCTGGTCCACCAGCCGCCGGTCTCCGCTGCGCCCCCACAGGTCGCCCATGGAGAACACAAAGAAATTCAAACCCACCAGCAGCAGGCCGATCAGGGCAACCGAGATCATCACCTCGATGAGCGTGAACCCCCGCCGCCGAATTGGATTCCAAAATCCGGCGTTCACTGGGAATTGTCCTCCTGCTGCAGATCGAGGATGCGCTTGCGCTCGTCGGCGCGCAGCTTGTCGCGCTCCACCGGATCCGACCAGGTAGGACGCAGCAGCCGGAAATGCTCCACCACCTTGTGCTCCTTCTGGTCCGCAGTGGCCGAAAAATCGCAGGTCAGTGTCACGTCGAACAGGTCGGGAATCGTCGTTGCCTCGAAATCTCCCAGCCAGGCGACATGACGCCCGTCGACCGTGTCGAACTGCCCGCCCTGCTGCACCTTCTTGGGATCTGCCTGCGCCATCAGGAGACCGCGCGCAAAACGCACGTCTTCGTCGTCCACGCGGGCGCGCGTGGAGACCTCGTACGCCGTGATGACGTTGACATAGGCTGCGCCGAGCACGACCGCCGCGAGCGCGAAAATTGCAAGGGAGATCATCACTTCGATGAGCGTGAATCCCCGGGCGACGTCCGGCCGCCGGCCCCCTCGTGTCGCGGTGGTCGTCATTTGGATTCCGGCATCGGCGCGCACGTCCAAGGATCGAAGGTGATCACCTGGGCGTCGGTCCCCATCTTGATCTGAGCTCGGAACGGCGAACAGCCGCCGTCGCGGTAGAAAGTCACGTACGGCATGCCGGAGGTCTCGACGATGTCGCCGCCCAGGAGCACCAGGCTTCCCTGGCTCGCGGGTAGGAACGAAAATTCAACCTTCCCGGGAATCGTGACCGGCGTCTTCCAGGTGCCATCCGGCGCGGTGGCGACGAAGGCGCGGTCCTGCGCATCGTAGCTCAGGCGTATTTCCTCGAAATGCTGCACGGCACGCAGCCGCGTCTTGTCGATCACCGACCGCAGCACCTCTTCGCCCGTCGCCGGGCGGTCGCGCACCAGTGCGGTCGCCCCGCCAACCACGAGAGCCGACAGGATGGCGATCAACGCGAGGGTCACCAGGATCTCGAGCAGCGTAAACGCCCGTGCGCCCCTCTGGACCACGCGCATGCTGGGGAGCCGGCCGGACATCACCGGCCTACTTGGACGCGGAACTGTCGTTGCTCCAGTTTCCAATGTCGTCGGCGGTACCGTCCTGCTTGTCCGGTCCCTTCGACCACAGGTCGTAACCGTACTTGTTGTGGGTTCCCGGATACCGGTACTGGTAGGGCTCGCCCCAGGGGTCGAGGGGGATCTTGCCGTCCGCGACATAGGGACCGCGCCAGCGCTCCGCGTGATTCTGCGGGGGGTTGGCAAGGGCCTGAAGCCCCTCAGCCGTCGTCGGGTAGTCCCCCATGTCCATTCGGTACTGGGTCAAAGGGACCTTCATGCTCACCGTCACGAAGGTGTGCGCCACGTCCTGCTGCGCCCCTCCGAAGATCTTGTCGAAATTCGTGACACCCAGGCCGACCAGCAAGCCGATGATCGCGAGCACGATCAGGATCTCAAGCAGGGTGAACGCCCGGTTGGCGCGGGACAGGAGACGGCTGCCGTCGTTGGAAAACGCGAGGGGTGAGGAACGCATGGTGGACTCCAAGATGAAAACGACTGTGAGTTTTGTCGAGACGCCCGATGGTTCCAAAGGTTTCTCCTGCCGCCGGTCCGCCTTTTCCATTTTCCACCGCCCCAGGGACCTCCCATGCTCGCGCCCATGTCACCTCGACAGCTCGAATCGCTCCGGCGCCTGCTCTGCGGGCTTCAGGATCATATCCGCGACACCGTCGCCCGGGCCCGATCGAAGCCCGG
>JAJXYI010000497.1 GCA_021780625.1 bacterium
CAACATCTTCGAGCGCGACAAGAACACCTGCCAGTACTGCGCGAGAGCGCTGCCCCGCGAGCAGCTCAATCTCGATCACGTCATCCCGCGCGATTTCGGCGGCAAGACGACGTGGGAGAACATCGTTTGCTCGTGCGTGAAGTGCAACACGCGCAAAGCCAACCGTCTCCCTCACGAGGCAGGCATGCGGCTCATCCGCAAGCCCCAGCGTCCGAAGTGGCGGCCGGTGATCTCTCTCGTCCTCGGCAATCAGCAACACGAGGTCTGGAAGGACTTCCTCGACGTCGCCTACTGGAACGTCGAGCTCGAGGAGTGACCGAATTTTCGATTTTGGATTCTCGATTTTCGATTGGCCAAGCCCCGAAGCCGCAGTTCGCGCCGATGGGTTTCGGACCAAGGAAGACGGGCGCGACGCCCGTGCCTGGAGTATTGGACTCGATACGCCGGTCGCAGACCGGCGCCAACCCGGACGTGAAAACCTCATCTCGGTAGCGCCGCGTCAGACCGCCCTCCCCATGAGCCTTCACCCGCTCCGGCTCAGCGAATCGAAAATCGAGAATCCAAAATCGAAAATTCTCAGGTCTCGAGCTTCACATCCACCATCAGGTCGGACGCGATCTTCTCGAGTTCGGTGCGCACGGTGGCGACCTTTACGTTCGCCGGCACGAGGACGGTCGCGCGCGCCTGGAAAAGCGTACCGCCATCCATCGGCGCGCTGACACGCTCCGAGGCAAGCTCCTCGACATTCACGCCGTGTGCGGCGAACACGCCCGAGACACTGCGCAGGATCCCCGGCCGGTCGTGACCGACGATCTCGACGTGCACGAGCGAGCCGCGACCTGGTGCGACTGACACCGAACCCTCGGCGTGGATGATGACGCGCAGCCCGTCGACTTCGAGGGTGCGGAGATTGTTCACGAGTTCATCGCGCCGCTCCTGCGCCACCTCGACGCGGAGGATGCCCGCGAACTGGCCGCCCAGACGGCACATCCTGCTTTCGAGCCAGTTCCCGCCGTGGTCGGCAACGCGCGCGGCGATCAACTGAACCAGACCGGGCCGGTCGGCACCGATCACCGTCATCACGAGGGTGGCGAGCATGCCCACACGCTGTCGCCACCTGCCGGCGCGTGCAACTCCCTAAACGACAGCAATCCCACCGCACGTCGCTCTCCCGCCAGGCCCCCGCAGGTGTCGGAGCTCCGTGCCCCCTGTGGCGAAACAGTGCGAACCCCCGAGATTGGGCTGCCACCGATCAAGGTATTCTCTGTGGACTCTGTGTCGGAGCTCCGTGCTCTCTGTGGCCAGTCTGATTTCGGAATCCGGGAATGGGTGAAAAAAACGGCCGCGCCTTCGAGGGAGCCCGATCAAATTGTCACCCATTGGGTGACAGTTTTGGTGAGCCAACGACCGTGTTTTCCAGAGGGCGGTGACGAAAGTTGTCACCCATTAGGTGACAATTTTCCGGGGCGGCGGAGGGGTGGAGGGTGCGTCAGTCGTCGGCGCGGAGGACGAGGACGATCAGGAGCGCGCCGAGGAAGATGTCGGTCAAGCCGGTGAGCAAACGCGTGGGAGCGGGGAGTCGGGGAAGAAATGCAACCACCGCAATGCCGGCAACGATCAGGACTGATGCGATGACGAGCGCGGTACGCCGCTGGCGGCGGGCTTTTGTCAGAGGCGGGGGCGTGACCGTGCGGGGCATGGGGACGCACTTATGCTCACGCGAGGTGTTGGCGCAAATCGCGCCCCGTCCGGCTCGGTATCCCCGGAGGTTTGCGAGACGAGGCAGACGGGGCTCGGCCGATCCGTCCGTCAGTTTACCACGGGAAGCGTGATGCGCATCGTGGTGCCGGCGGGGCCTGTCTGCTGAAGCACGATGTCGCCGTGGTGAGAGAGCAGGATGCGTTTGGCGATGGCGAGCCCGAGGCCGGTGCCGTCAGGGCGCCCCGAAAGGAACGAGTCGAACATCCGTTCCCGAACCTGTTCGGGTATGCCGCGTCCGGTATCGGTGATGTCGGTGTGCGCGACCTGTCCGCCGGATCGCTCCTCCTTGGTCACGGTCACCGTGATCGTTCCACCCTCCGGCATGGCCTGCGTCGCGTTCAACAGCAGATTCAGGAGCACCTGCTGGATCTGTCCCTTCTGGGCGTCGACGATGACGGGTCTCGCGGGCGGGTGAAACACGAGGGCGACCTTGCTTTGCGCGAGCTTGAGTCGCACGAGCACGAGCGTGTCGGAGATGATCTCCGAGAGTGACCAGCGCGAATGGAGGGCAGTCGGCGCCTTGGCGAAATTCAGCACGCGCGAGACAATGGCTTCGAGCTGGTCCAGCTTCTCGCCGATCACACGCATGTCGGTGTGGCGCGGATCATCGGGGGGGAAGTCGAGCCCGAGTCCGCCATGGAGCAGCTTCAATACGGTGAGAGGATTCCGGATCTCGTGAGCGATCTCCGCGGCGAGGAGCCCGAGCGTCGTGAGTCGCTCGTTCTTCCGGAGGACGTCCTCACTCTGGAAAACCCGGGCGTAGAGCCGTGCGTTCTGAAGAGCGACCGCGCCGAGGCTGGCGAGCGCCGCGCCGAGCCGCTTCTCATCGTTGTCGAACCGATGAAGCTTGTCCGTGAACACCGCGAGCACCCCCAGCACCTCG
>JAJXYI010000512.1 GCA_021780625.1 bacterium
CGCCCCTTGTCGGCTTCGGGAATATAGCGGTAGCTGATTCTCGGCGTGAACAGGTGGCGCAGGCCGTCGATGTCCCATCTCGGGTTCCTGTAGGCGAACGTGCCGCTGCTCCGGAGCTCGGCGTCGACGCCCACTTCGCCAAGCGTCCGCGTGTACCGGCCGTCGTTCTCCGCACCCCGCGTGTTCATGTAATGGGTGACGCGTCCGCCGACCACCGGCGTCAGCGTGAACCAGTCGCTCGGGGCGATCGGCCGGCTGAGCCCGTAGTAGGCGTCGACCCGGGTGGTGCGCAGGTCGCGGGTTGTCCCCTGGAACGGAGCGGTCGTATCGAACAGCGACCAATCCTCTGGGGAGAGAACGACAGCCTGGGCGGAGGCGATCTCCGGGTTTGCGTCTCCGGGAAGCGGGTGCTCGGAGAGATTGGCGAGGCTGGCATTGAACCGCTGATACGCCCCTGCGCCGATCGCCATGGGGAGGACATCGAGCCGGATCTCGGGTGTGCGGCGCTGGACGATCTCGAAGGAGTTTGGCGCGACCCGCGCGAAGGCGGACACCAGGCTGTTCGGGTTGGCGTACGAGGCCTCGACAAAGGAGTCGGGTTGCTGGACGGGGAAGAACTCCCGCGGACGGAAATCGCGGACGACCTCGGAGTCGCGCCACCAGTGATACTGCCCGACGAGAGTCAGGTCGCCGATGTCCTGGTGGTGTTCCCAGTCGACGAAGCCGCGGTTTTCGGGAACCGGCCGGCCGAGGACATCGGTCTTCTTGTCTCCGTGATCGTTGATGAAGCCCGTGTGGAGAGAGCCGCTCAGGCGTTCGGGATCGGCCGGGTCGAAGTAGCTTGCGCCGGGGCCGGCGAGGACGCCGCGCGCCGTGTAATAACCCAGGTCCCCGCCGAGCCGTAGCCCAGGTGCGACAGGAACGGCAAGCCCTCCGTCGACGAAGGCACCGAGCGAACGACGGTAGCCACCGGTCAGTTTCATCGAGCCAAGAAGCGGACTCGCGAGACTCTGCTGGAAACTGGGGAAGGGAAGAGGGCGGACCCCGCCGACGCCGATTTGAGCGGATTCGGAACGGATGCGTCTGCCGGTGGTGGAAAGCGTGATGGCGTTCGCCACCGCGGTTGGCTGCCAAGGTCCGGGTTCGCCGTAGATCGCCCGCGCCCTGTGGAAGGTGACCTCCTCGCGGGTGCCATCAGCCGACTCGCTCTCGACATAGTAGGGGTACATGCCGGCGCGCACCTTGTCCGCGCTGAACGTGCCATTGCCGCGGTGATACACGATCCTGTCGGCGAGAAGTCGGAGCGGGCCGCGCGTGAAAACCACGTGGCCCTTGGCCGTGATCGTGCCCGAGGTCGCCTCGTAATTGAGAGCATCGGTGGTGAGGCGCATATCGCCCTCGGTGACGATGACGTTGCCGGTGGCATCGCCCCCCTTGGCGTCCATGCTCTTGACGTCGGCCAGAATCGAGAAGCCTGCCTGTTCTGCCCGGACGGAGCAGAAGACCAGTAGTCCGAGGACGAGGGCGAGATTGCGGATCACCGCCGGAGCAAAATGCGACCCTCTGGCGCTAGCAAGGCTGGAGGCGACGCCACAGGCCGGGTGCCCGAGAGGTCCGCTTGCTCGCGCTCGCCGCTTCGAGGCTTGCTGGTACCTGGAACCGGTGATGCGGGCCTCCTTGGCCCTTCGTTTCCGCACTTGGTCCTTGGCCCACTTGGTCGACTCGTTTCAGCATTGGCCGATGCCAGCCGAACCCAGTCAGACCGACGACCCCGTGCGGAGCCGCGTGGTGTTTGCGGCGCTGGGGCTCCTGGTGCTGATCGCGCTTTGCTATGCGAATGCCACGTCGGGTCCCTTCATCTTCGACGACACGGCGGCGATAGCGGAGAACCCGAGCATCCGCCAACTCTCGTCAGCGCTGACTCCGCCGACGAACGGGCTGCCGGTGACAGGGCGTCCCGTGGTGAATGTCTCGTTCGCGGCGAACTACGCGATTGGGGAACTGAACCCCCGCGGATATCACCTTGTGAACATCGCGCTGCACGCGGCGACCGCGCTCCTGTTCTTCGGGCTCGTGCGGCGGACGCTGCGCCGGCCTGTGGTGGCCGGGCGATTCGGAACGGTCGCGCTGCCGCTTGCGTGGGTGGCAACGGCACTATGGGCGGTGCATCCGATGAACACGGCGGCCGTGACCTACCTCTCGCAGCGGGCCGAGGTATTGATGGCGCTTTTCTACGTGGGCACCCTGTATGCGTTCTGCCGCAGCCTCGAGGCGACGCGATCCTGGCGATGGCTGGGGCTTTCGGTTGTCTGCTGCTGGCTGGGGATGGCGACGAAGGAAGTGATGGCCTCGGCTCCGCTGGTTTTGCTTCTGTATGACCGGACCTTTGGCGCGGGGGCGTTTGCCACGGCATTGCGCGCGCGGTGGCGGTACTATGCTGCGCTCGTCGCGTCGTGGGGGCTTCTCGCCGTGTTGATGACCGGGCATGGCGGCCGGGGCGGCACGGCGGGATTCGGGATTGGAATTACGCCCTGGACGTACCTGCTGACCCAGTGTGAGGCCCTCGTTCATTACCTGCGGCTGGCGTTTTGGCCTTCGACCCTCGTCTTCGATTATGGCGGTACGCTGCTGGTGACGGATC
>JAJXYI010000245.1 GCA_021780625.1 bacterium
AGGTGGAGGACGTGGATGTCAGGGATGAGAGGGACGGAAGTCATGGTGGGATCCTCATTGTTTTGGCGGGTGGTTGTGCACGGTCCAGTAGAGCCCGAGGAGCCGCACGACCTCGACGAAGTCCTGGAAGCTGACGGGCTTGATGACGTAGGAATTGACGCCGGTCTCGTAGCTGCGGGCGAGGTCCTGCTCCTCGCGGGAAGAGGTGAGCATGACGACGGGGATGGTGTGGAGGGCGGGGTCACCCTTGACGATCTTGAGCACCTCGAGTCCGTCGATCTTCGGCATCTTGAGATCGAGGAGGATGAAGGCTGGGTTGACGGGCGGGCGGCGCTGGAAACGGCCCCTGCATTTGAGGTAATCGATGGCGTCGGCCCCGTCGTTGACGACGAGGACCTCGTTCGGGAGATTGTGTTCGGCGAGGGCGGCGAGGGTGAGCTCGACGTCGTTCGGGTTGTCTTCTGCGTAGAGGATGCTGCGGATTTCGTTCATGGAAGGTAGGAGGGATCAGACGGGGAGGGTGAAGAAGAAGGTGGCGCCCTCGTTCACGCGGCCCTCGGCCCAGACGCGGCCGCCGTGCCGGTGGATGATGCGCTTGACGTGGGCGAGGCCGATGCCCGTGCCCTCGAACTCGCTCGTGCCGTGGAGGCGTTGGAATACGCCGAAGAGCTTGTCGACGTATTGCATGTCGAAGCCCGCGCCATTGTCGCGAACGGCGAAGACGTGCTCGCCGCCCGGGCCTGTGTGGTGAAAGACCTCGATGACCGCGGGAGCGCGGCCGCGGGTGTATTTGACGGCGTTGCCGAGCAGGTTGGCCCATACCTGCCGGAGCATGGCCGGATCGGCGTGCACCGTGGGCAGGTTGCCGATCCGCCATTCCACGGCCCGGTCGTGCAGGTCTGGCTGGAGGCTTCGGACGATCTCGTCGACCAGGGTGCGCGAAGGGACTTCGACGCGTTGCATCTCCGCGCGCCCCATCCGGCTGAAGGCGAGCAACTCGTCGATGAGGACGCCGAGGTTTCTAGTGGAGCCCATGATCGTGTCGAGGTAGCGCCGGTCGGTGGGGTCGAGGGCGGCGCCGATGCGTTTGTCGAGCAGGTGCGCAAATCCGTCGATGTGGCGCAGGGGCGCCCGCAGGTCGTGGGAGACTGAATACGAAAAGGCCTCGAGCTCTCGGTTGGCGGCCTGCAGCTGGGCGGTCCTTTCGGCGACGCGCGCCTCCATGGCCGCGTGGAGGTCCTGAAGCTCGTCGAGCATGGTGTTGAACGCGTCGGTCAGTTCGCCGATCTCGTCGCGTCCGATGCGCCGCGTCCTCACGGAGTAGTCGCGGCGCTCCGAGATGGCCCGGGCGGCGCTCGTGAGCTGGAGGATGGGGCGGGTGATCTGGGTCTGGAGGAGCCGCGACAGGAGGTAGGCGATGGTCATGACGAAGGCCATGACGGCGGCCGCGATCCAGACGGAGTTGCGGAGCCAGTCGCGGGTGACGGGCCGCGTGTCGAGGCGGAGGTAGAGCGTGCCGAGGCGCCGGCCGGCCTGGACGACGGGCTGGAGGCCCGCGAGCCCGGAGTCGTCGAAGAAGTAACCATGGCCTGAGGGAACCTGTGTCGGCGGATTGCCTCTTCCGGCGGGCGTGTAGGCGGCGAAGAGCCGGCCTGAGTCGTCGTAGAGGGCCGCGTCGACGAGGTGCTGTTCTGTGGCGAGGGAGGCGAGCAGCTGGCGGGCGTCGTTCCTGTTTCGGAATGCGAGGGCGGCGGTACTGTTGTCCGCGACCACGCGTCCCAGGGTCGACAGTTCCTGGACGGTGTCGCGCCTGAAGGTGAGGTATTCGAGCACGAGGAAGGAGCCGCGCATCAGGAGCATCACGATGCCGCTCGTGAGCAGGACGATCACGATCACCTTCCTTCGGATGGGCACGTTGCGGAGGGGCATGGTCAGCGGGCCTTTCCGTGGTAGATTTCGGCGGGGCGGAGCAGCTTTGAGCTCAGCCGGAGCCGGGCCGCCCGGGCGGCGGCGAGGTTGATGCGGAGACGGAGGCGGCCGTCCTCGCGGACGAACCGGATGATGCCGCCGAGTTCGTTGAAGTCGTCCGTGTCGCCGACGGTGAGGATGCTGCGGTTTCGGAGGAAGCGCAGGATGGTGGCGAGATTCCCATGCTCGGAGTTGCTGATGAACAGGATGTCGCAGGGACCCACGTCCTGGAGTGACGGATACCGGCGCACGAGATAGGGCCGCGACCCGAGCTTCTCGCCGGCGACGATTTGGTCGAGGACCGAACCGAACGGGTCCGTCCCCAGGACCCCGATGATGAAGGGAGCGCGGGAGTCGCGGGGAGGCGTGTCGGGCCAGTTCACGAAGATTGCGAAGTTGAACAGGAACACGGCCTCGAGCTCGTTGAGCCGTGCGGTGGGCGCGGGTTGCGCGGCGGACTGGGTGGCGAGGGCGGCGAGCAGCAGGATGATCGCGGCGACTCTTGGCCGGAGTCGGTTCAGTAGCGCCATACGACCTTTCCGTAACCGCTCCGGCCGATTTCGCGGGGCGAGGGCGACGACGGGACGAATTCCGGGTGCCTGCGGTCCAGGAGGTTCTGTCCGACGACGGCGATCTCGAGGTTTTTCGTGGCGTGCCAGGCAAGGCGGAGGTCCACGCTGGTGTAGCCAGGCACGTGGGGGGACGGGAGGGAGTGGACCCAGCGCACGACCGAACCGAGCGAGAGATTGTGGGGAAGGCGGAGAGTGAACTGCACGAGCGCCTGGCCGGCGGGGTCGTCGCTTTCAGCGGAGGCGTGGTTGAGGTCGACGGCTCCGGGTGAGAGCCACAGGGACTTCCTGAGGATCGTGTAGCCGCCGCGAAGGTGCCACGCGTCGGTCGGCTGAAACTCCACGGTGAGCTCGGCTCCGTAGGACCGGCCGGAGAGATCGTTTCCGAAGGTGATGGGCAGGCCGGGCGGCTGCGGGGATGGACGCGCGGTCCGGAGGTCCGAATACTGGTTCAAGTAGGTTGAGAGTGACAGCGTCAACCGGTCGGTGGCGTGCATTCTCCAGCCCAGTTCCCAGGCGACGAGGGTTTCGGATTCGAAGTCGGGGTTGCCCTGGATCAAGGCCCTGCCGGGTGCGGCGTAGAGGGCGAAATCCTCGTCGATGCGCGAGGGCGTGCGCACGGCGCGGGACACTGAGGCCCAGACGGTTTGCCTGTCCGAGGGGAGCCAGGCCAGCCGGAGGTCGGGCTGGATATTCAGGCCCTCATAATCGTCGTGCTCGAGCTTGGCTCCGACGGTCGCCCGCAGGTGATTGCCCGCGAAGGGCATTTCATCCTCGGCGAACAGATTGGTGACGTGAAGGCGCCGGTGGGCGGGGAGGAAGGCGATGGCCGGAGCGTTGTCGACGCGGTCGTCCATGAGCCGCGCGCCGAAGCCCCAGGTGGCGTGGTTGCCCGAGTCGAAACGGAGGTCGTCCTGCCAGTCGACGTCGTAGGTGTCGAGGCCCTCGCGGAAGCCGCCCCCGAAGTCACGCCAGGTGCGGTCGAAGTAGGCCTGGAGCTGGAGCGTGGACGAGCCGTCGGTGCGGTGGGTCCAGCGTCCGAGCACGTTGGCGCCCGAGGCGCGGGCGTGGTTGGTGCCCGTGGGGTTGGGGTCGGCGCCGTAGAAGTCGCCCTGGAGGGTGACGTGGTCGGCGTCCGTGCGTTCCCAGTCCATCCGGTATCCGCCCTGCGTGTACGCCCAGGCGTCACCGGCGTCGGCGCCATTTAGCAGGGTGGTGGCCGCGCGCGAGAGGCTGTGGACGTAAACGCGGTAGAAGAGTCCGGGAGCGAGCCGGCCCCCGTACCTCAGGCCCGCGAAGGCGGTCGGATCCCCGCCGCCCCCGCCCTCGACATAGAGTCCCTGGGTCCGGCGGGCGTCCTTGGTGATGACGTCGATCACGCCGTTCACCGCATTGGCGCCCCACTGGGCGCCGCCGGGGCCGTCGACGACCTCGATGCGGTCGATGTCCTCGAGGAAGGTGTTCTGAACGTCCCAGAAGACGCCCGCGTAGAGGGGCGTGTAGACGGTGCGTCCGTCGATCATCACCAGCAGCTTGTCGGCCAGCACGTTGTCGAAGCCCCGGGCGGAGATCGCCCACTGGCTTGAGTTCGCCCGCGCGACCTCCAGCCCGGGGGCTAGGCTCAATACATCGGGTAGCGATACAAAGCCTGACGAACGGATGTCGTCTCCGGAAATGACCTGGATGGCCGACGCGGCGTGGAACAGGTCCTCGGGGTGGCGGGAGGCGGTGGTGACCTGCACCTCCATGAGCTGCTCAAGGTTCATCTGCTTGAGTTCGGAGAGGGGCAGGTCTTCCGCCCTGGCGGACGCGAACGAGAGAAACGCGGCTGCGGCGAAAGGGACGACTGAGAGGCGATGCGCGCGGAGGGTCGAAACGATGAACGCAGGGCATCGCAGGCACCCTCGCGTGCGTGCGACTCCGGATGGGTCCGGGGGCGGATTTGTACCGGGTGTGGAGGCGGTCATCGGCCGGGTGAGAGGCTGGGTACCGGGCGTGGTTTCCCTGGCGGCGAACAGAGACGATGGAACGACGCGGGCCCGCCGGCGGGTGGCGGGTCGTCGGATCGCTGCCATCCCTGCCCGGGATGCTGGTGTCTCGGGTCTGGGGGGCTGCGTTAAAGTGCTGACCCAGCAATTTAGCCGGATTGGGGCGGAATCAAACCGCACGGCCAAAAATCCCGCGTGTGCGCCAAGCTGTTGGAAGCAAGCGACCTGGTCGGCTTTGAGGCCTCGGCCATCCGGCAAAAATATGTCAAATGCCCGCGTCGATTGTCGAAGCGGAGTGGATACAGGCGGCGGCTCAGGTTCCGGGCGCGGGATGCGACGCCTGGAAGAATCCGTCGACGACGGCGTTGAACTGGTCGGGGACCTCCTGGAGGGCGGCGTGCCCGGCGCCCGGGAAGACGTGGAGCACCGAGTGGGGAAGACCTGCGGCGATCGCGCGGGTGTGGGCGGCGGGGATGGCGTCGTGTTCTCCGGCCATGACGAGCGTCGGGGCGGTGATGGTCTTCAGCTGGGCCATCGTGATGTGGGGATGATTGATCATCAGCTGGAGGTACTGGCAGACGCGGTCCCAGCGCTGGGAGTGGTCGCCGGCGGCGAGCCTGGCCTCGGCCTTGCGCAGGTCGGCCTTCATCGAGGGAACATCGCCCGGGGAAAGCGCCTCAGGGGAGAGGTTCGCGCCGGAGATCGCCAGCCGGCGGACGACATTGGGGTGGCGGATGGCGACGAGCAGGGCGACGATGCCGCCGTCGCTCCAGCCGAGCAGGTCGGCCCTGCCGACGTGGAGCTGGGCGAGCAGGGCGGCGACGTCGTCGGCCATTTTCGAATACGTGAGCGGTCCGGTCCCCATCTGGCTTTTCCCGTGGCCCCGGCTGTCGACGGCGATGACCCAGCGGTGCGAGCGGAAGAAATCGATCTGGTAGCGCATCGAGGCGATGCTGCCGCCGTTCCCGTGGAGGACGACCAGCGGTGCGCCAACGCCGTACATCTCGTAGTAGAGCCGGATGCCGTCCACCTCGGCGTAGTGTCCCGCGGCGGGATTGTTGCCGTAGGGGACCTTGGGTTCGGCGCAGCGGGCGGTGGCGATGGCCAAGACGGCGGCGAACGCGGCGAGGATGGGGCGAAGCATGGCGCGCACGGTAGTGCTTCCAGGCGCACCGTCAACCCGCGCGGGTGGCCCGTCCTCAGCGACGGAAGAGCCAGCCGAGCAGGCTGAGGATCACGCTGATGACCAGGCAGGTGACGACGGGAAAGTAGAACCGCACGTTCTTTCGCTCGACGACGATGTCGCCGGGGAGCAGGCCGCCCCCGTGGCGCCCCAGCAGCCACATCAGCGCGCCAGCGGCGGCGATGATCAGGCCGATGACGACGAGCGATTTTCCCAATTGGTCCATGGTGCGAGCGTCAACCCCGGCGCTGCGCCGGGCAACTCCGATCTAGGTGGCGGAAGCCGGTCCGTCGCCGCCGAGCGAGCGATGGGCCGCTTCGAAGGCGGTGGAAGACAGGGTCTGGCGTGAGATGAACTCCTCGAAGGTGCGCCACGAGGCAGCCTCGTCGAGCAGGGATCCATCCCGGGCGGTCACGTGGCTGAAGACCCGGGTCTTCGCGTGGATCGAGCCGAAGAGGCGGAGCGAGACGACGTTGGCGATGCGCACGTCGGGGTAAAAATTGACCTTCAGCTCCCGGTGATCGCGGCCGGCCTCGTGGACGGCGAGCAGGGCGCGGGCGGCGGCGCGGAGCATGAAATCGTGGAGCCTTGCGTTGGGGACGGGCGAATCGAGGCGGCCCCAGACATGGAACCCGCGTCCACTGGCGACGACGAGCGGCTCGCAGCCCGCGGCCGCGAGGCAGGATCGCAGGGCGTCGACCGCGAGCGTCATCTCCGGAATTAGCGCGGTGCTTTCCGTCCGGTGGTTGTTGTCGAGATTGAGGCAGAAGACGTCGTTTGCCGCGGGATCGAAGTAGCGGCAGACGTTGAGCGCGCCGGCGACGTGGTCCGCGAGCAGGGCTTCGATGCGCGCGGCGGGCAGGTTCACGAGCTTGTACTTGTGGAGCAGGCGGCAGGTGGTGAGCTGGCCATATTCCAGCTCGCCCCCGCCGGCGAGGAGGTCGGCGAGGTACGGGAAGCCGAAGCGCTCGGCCTCGACCTTGACGACGCCGGGGATGAAGGTGCGCGAGAACGCACTCAGGAGGCCGACGCGCGTATCCATGATTTGACTTCCTCGAACGAGGAGAAGCCGCGGGCCGTGTGCGGGGGCAGGGCGGCGTGTTTGGCCATGACCGGGTAATAGACCTGCACGCCGTGGGCGCCGCCGTGCTCGATTTGGAACGGGTCGTCGTCGACCAGGTGCGGGATGCCCCAGGCGCGGCAGAACGCGATCTTGTTGGCGGCCATGAACAGGTGGTCGAAGGGCACGTCGTGCGCTTCGAGCCAGGCGCGGGTGCAGGCCTGGGCGCGACGCAGGTCGCGGCGCGTGCAGATCACGATGCGCCAGCCCTCTTCGCGCAACCACCTCACGAAATCGACGCCGTCGGACCTCGGCGCGGCGGCGCGGTAGCAGAGCTCGTGGATTCGGTAGCGAAAATAGGAATACTCGGTGCTGAGCAGGTCTCCGGACTCTGGTGCGTCCTCTCGAACCCGGGCGAGGAACGCGGCGAAGGTCGGCTCAGAGAGCGCGTACGTCGGATCATAGGGGATCGGGAGCGTGCGCAGGGTGTGCGAGAAATCGTTCAGCGTGTCGTCGATGTCGATGGCGACCGTCGGGCGGTCGCCGGGGGTGGGGTCGGTGGGGGCGGGCGTTGGTACTGTGGCGGACATGCCGGGGAGGGACGGGAGCGGCCGCACTCTCGGTCCGGTTGCGGGGGCTGTCGAGCGCCGAGCAGTGGCACCGAAACGCCCGCTTGTATCCGGCACCTCACTCCGCGGCCGCTGGGACGAGCCGTGCGAGCAGGGCGTCGAGGCGACGGTCGAGCTCACGGCCGACGGCGGCGAAGTGCGGATGGTCGAAGGAATCGAGCAGCGAAGAGGGCGCGTCGCGCGTCACCACGGTCGTTCCGCCCGGGCCGCCGTGAAACATCACGCGGAGCGGCGCATAGACGCCGGCCTCGGGATGGAGTTGCATGAGGCCGAGGGCGGTCAGGGGATTTCCGATGAGGAGCATGCGGGCCTTGGGCGGGCCGCCGAGGGCGGCCACAACGACGTCGTGCCGGACCGCGCCCAGGATCATCAGTCCGGTGTCGCCGGCGGCGCGCTCGAGATGGAGCCGGAGGCGGGTCGGGGACCATCGGGCGAGAAGGGCCAGCCGGAGGCGTCGAGGCCGGCGCACCAGCGTGTGCAGGCGCCGGAGCGTCTCGTCGAAGGGCAGCGGCAGGATGGTCTGCACGCGCGTGGCGGAGAACACCCGGTGGGTGGTGGCGGACTGAAGGTTCATGGAGACGGATTGGATCAGGAAAAGCAGCGGCCGAAGGCCAGGAGCCAGCGGGGATTGCCGCGGAGGCGGATGCGCCGGGTGAGCAACGCCCAGGGGAGCGATCTCTCCTTCGCGACGAAGCCGAGCCAGGTTTCCGAGTCGGCGTCGACGCGGAGCGTGGCCTCGCCGTGGTGGCCGGATTGAACCGCGATGCGTCCGCCGGCGATGCGCACGGTGGCGTCCGCGTGCTCCGCACCGGTGAAGGTGAAATGGTAGGTGGCGTCGAGATCGCCGGCCTTGCCGCGCTGAAACCCCAGGGCCAGGCCCTGGAGCAGGGCGGGGATGCTGCGCGGCCGAAGTGAGTTGCGGACGTGACGCGGCGTTTTGTGAGGGAACCGCTTCCTGACGTGGGTCTCGGCCTCGGAGCCGGGAATCACGTACACCGGCTCCTCTTTGGCCTGGAGCGGGCGGACGATCTCGTCGACGAAGGCCTTCTTCGACTGGAGATAGGGAGCGATGACGTCCTCGCCGGCGGGACAGACGGCCATGCAATAGGCGGCCTTGTAGTTCGGGCCGAAGCCGAGGCTTTGCCAGACGGAGACCGACTCGGACTCCTTCACACGGCGCCGGTAATCGCGCCCGTTGCGGCTGTCGGCGACGGTTTCGACCCAGTCGATGAAACCACCCATGAACTCGCGGTAATTGTGAGTCATGCAGGCCGAGAAGGCGAAGGAGCCGTCGGAACCGATCGCGCCGACGGGGCAGGCGGCGACGCAGAGCTTGCACTCGAGGCAGGGATTGTAGTCGAGCGCGCGGCCGTACGCGGAAATCTCGGCGCCGACGAGAATGGTGCCCAGCACGATGAAGTTGCCGAAGCGGGGATGGATGACGTTCCGGTGAATGCCCATGCGGCCCATGCCGGCGGCCTCGGCGACGGGCTTGTGGGAGACGACCCACATGCGTTCGGACATCCAGCGGTCGGCCTCCATGGGGAAGCCCATGGGTGGATACAGGGCGCGCACGCCGGCGCGTTCGAGGGCGGCGGTGATGCGGCGGGCGACGCCGTTGGAGTCGTCGCCGGTGTGGTGGAATTCGGTGTTGGCGACGGAGCGTGCGGGGCTGCGCACGTTGTCGCGGTTCATGCGGAGCACGAAACTGATCAGGCTGCGGGTGGGCGGGAATGCGCGTACGAGGTGCGGGCGCTCGGAAGCGAGGGAAGGGCGGTCGAGTTCGACGAAGCCGGCATCGTCGGCTCCGGCCTCCAGGCAGAGCCGGCGGAGACCCTCGGCGTCGAGGATCGTGGAACCGGCGGTGAACAGCGGGGTGGCGGTGGCGGAGTTATTGGAGTGCATATACACATGGTGGGTTAAAAAGGGTGAAGGACGTGCAGGCGGTCTGGGTTCAGCCGGCGATTTCGTCGGCGGCGCGCTCGAGGTCGCGCAGGATGGCGGACCAGCGTTTCGTCCCGAGCGTCCGGATGATCTTCTCCTGGGCGGAGCGCCAGGCGGGGAGGGCGTTCTGGAGATCTCGGCGGCCTTTGGCGGTGATGGAAACCGAGACACGGCCGCCGCGCCCGGTGCCGGCGAGGGCGACGAGACCGTCGCGCTGCAGCGGGCGCAGATTGCGCACCAGGGTGGTGCGGTCCATTCCCAGCCAGTCGCTGAGGTCCTCCATCGACCAGTCGGCCTTGGCCGCGAGGGCGCCGAGGATCGGCGTCTGGGTCGGACGGATGCCGCGGCGCCGAAGTTCGGCGTCGTAGTATTGGGTGACGACGCGGCTGACCCAGCGCAGGTTGAAGCACACGCAGTTGTCCATCGAGCCCAGGTCGAGGTCCGGTTCCATGCCAGTGCATATGCACACTAGGGCGGGGCGAGTCAAGCGCCGTCCGGTTGGGGATGGGTCAGGCGTCGGGGTAACCAACGGACTGCGCGAGCAGGATCGTCTGCTCGGGGCGCAGGCCGAGTTTCGCGCCGAGCGCGGCCTTGTCCACGTAGGCGCGGACGCCGGTGGCGAGTCGCTCGGAAGCACAGTACAGGTACACGTTCTGGGAAATGAATCCGGCGTCCATCGCGGCGTATTCGCGCTGGCCGGGCCCGGATCCGCCGGTGCGGGCGAAGTCGGCCACGAAGACGAGGGTGACAGGCGCCGAGGCGACGAAGGACTGGATGCCGCCGAGGGCGCGTATGTCTTCATCCAGTACGAGGCTGAGCCGGTGCGCGGACGGATCGTAGCGGTAGGCGCCAGTCTTGAGGAGGACGTACACGTCGGTCTCCCGCCAGTTTTTCGCGGAGGGGGCCGTGCGTTTGCCGTCGGGGCGGTTGACTCCGAAGGCGGCCCACAGGAGGTCGGAGAGTTGCTGGGTGGACAGCTCCGTGGTGGCGAAGGCGCGCGAGGTGGCGCGGTGTGAGAGGGCTTCCATCAGCGGCATGCCACCGGTCTTTTGAGGAGCCGGCAGCATGAGATCCGCGCGGGGGGCGGCCGCGAGGAGCGCGGTCGTCAACAGAAGCCCGGCGAGGCTGCGTAGGGGCGCATTCATGCGCCGACCTTAGCGGGTCGCAGCCACCCGGGCAATCCCGGTCCGGGTTGCCTTTGAGGGCGTTCAGTCGGGCCGAGGGAAGCAGACGATTTGATTGGCCTCGCGGTGGTTGGTCCAGAAGTGGGTGCCGTCCCAGGCCAGGGCGCGTGCGGCGAAGGGCACGCGCACGAGGTCGACGGGCTGCGGGTTGGCGTCGCGGGGGTCGAGGCGGGTGAGCCAGTAATCGGTGGTCTCCTCGTCGTCGGTGGTCATGAGGTAGAT
>JAJXYI010000406.1 GCA_021780625.1 bacterium
GATCAGAACGTCGGCTTGTACACCACCATCGCCACGGCGATCACGACGAACAGCACCGCGAGCGCGGCCCAGAGGCCCGCCTTCTCACGACGGCGGAACGCCAGGCCCGACAGCGCGGAGATGCCCAGCCAGCACACCACCTTCACGCCGACCCAGGCCGGAAAATGATTGCCGTAGATCTTCGCCAGCAGCCCGAAACCGCCGATCAGGGCCAGCAGGCTCAGGATGCCCGAGATGATCAGCACCGGCTTGCGCTTCTCCATCTTCGCAGAAAACGAGAAGAACGTTACCCCCACGAGCAGGATGATCGATGTGAGATGGATGAAGAAGTATGTGAGCTGCGGCATGGTGGGAAAGTGGACACTCCACTTGTGCCGTGTACCCAAAGGCTCAAGACCTTTTTGAGTTAAGGTGGGCGTCGCGGGACGGTTTTTTGCTTTCCGATGGACGGCCTAGCAGCCGCCGTCACGTGTGACTCCCGTAGATTATCAAAGGCAAAGAGCGTATATTGAAAGTACCTCGTACACTGCAGAGTGTCGGGCCGAAACCTAGGACCGATGCCCCGTTCGTCAAGCTGGTGCATTACGAATCAGGGAAATCGCCCGGTGACGCCGTTTGACACGTTCGCCCAAGCACCGGAGTAGACCTTAGCGCCTTGCCTTAAACAGATTGCGTGGTCGTCTCGTGACGCGTTTGGCGAGCTCCAGATGATGAATCGTGGTCCAACCGTCGAAGTATTTTCCTCAAATCGCCCCCGGACACGACTCCCCGGGCACCCAGGCCCCCTCGACATAGGTCGTCGTCGCGATGTCCGGTATGCCGACCTTGTTGTGCTGGATCTGCGCCGCGAGCAGCTCGATCGCAACCTCGCCCACCGCACGGTGGTTCTGGCGCACGCCGGCGATCCTGCCCGTCTCATCGTCGAGAAAGAGATCGATGAGCGCGATGTCGGCGGGCACCCGCAGGCCCAGGCGCCTGAGGGTCGGTACGACGAACTCCGACTTGGTCAGGATGACCTCCGGTCGGTGCCTCCGGATCCAGGTCTCCAGCGGGACGCGGTTCGGGATCCGGTGGACCGGGATGCGCGCCGACACCGGCAGCCCCTGCTGTTCCCAGAGGAATCCTGCGCTCCACAGGCGGTCCACCGTGATGTCCCAGCCCTCGTCCATCACGAATCCAATTCGCCGATACCCCGCCGCCATCGCCTTCCGCATGGCCAGGCGAACGATCTGCAGCTGGTGATTGGTGACATTGTGCAGCCTAGGCTCGTGGGGGAAGTAGTCGATCTTCACCGCGCTGAAGCGCCCCCAGTCGAAGTCGAGCTGCGCGTCGATCTCGCGCACGTGCGAGGCGATCACCACGCCACCTATGCCGCGCGCCTGAAGGATCCCGCTCAGGCGTCCGTGCGTCAGGCCCGGCTCACGCATCCAGAAATGCTCGAGCTTGAATCCGAGCTCCTGCGCCTTCGCCTCCGCGCCCGCATAGAAGTCCGGATGCGCAATCACCTCACGCCAGCCCCAGCGCGTGTTCCAGTTGGTCACGTAGGCCAGCGTCGGCGGATTCAGGCGGGGCTTCTTCGAGGCCCGGTAGGCCACCAGGGCGCGCAGCACCGGATCGGGAACATAACCCATCTGCGTCGCCAGAGCCTGGAGGCGGCGACGCGTCTCCTCCGGAAGCCGGGGATGGTTGCGCAGAGCCAGCGACACCGTGGTGACGTGCACCCCGGCCCGGTCGGCGATGTCGGAAAGCGTGACGCGACGCGAAGTCATCCTCGATATTCCAATTGAATCACGGTTTCTTCGCAATTGCCTCCCTCCCTGTCCTCTGTGTCTCTGCAATTCAAATCCAACTGCGTGCTCCAGTTATTGGGTTAATCGGACGGATCGGAGGCGGGTACGCCATCGGAGCCGGTCTGGCACCCACCGACAAGTCTATAGTTAGCACATGTCACCGGTTGAAGGTCCGGAAACCTCCGGGAAAAACCTGAGTCCCTCTTCCCCCGTCCTGCGCACCCAGGCCCCTTCCCGGTGAACACCGAAAGCTACCATTCTCATCACTCCCCATTCGGAGCCTTTGCAAGCTTCACGATCGGGCTGCTCAACGCGCAGGGGGGCTTCGGTCAGGCCCTCCGCGGACCGGCCGCGCAGAATGTGTACATCGGTTTCAGGCACTCCGGGGCCTGTCCCTGGCAGCTCCTTCCCTTCTTCCAGCCGTCCCGCTCGCAGGAGGCCGCCTTCACCGGCGTCGAGGGCGAGTCCACCCACCAAAGCATCCTGCAACCCCTCGCGGGCGACGCCTTCAAGCGTCACCTCGGTTGGTGCTCCGACACCTGGCGTGCCGACACCGGCTGCTTCGGATTCTCGCTGCTCACGCCCATCGACCGCATCCCCGACCCCGGCCGCATGAGCCGTGCCCGCGAGCGCCTCCACCTCGCCCCGGTCGTGTGCGGCTGGATCGAATACGACAACCGCGCCGGCGACACTCCGGTCGAGCTGATCTTCGGCATCGGCGAACCCGAGCGCCCGCCCCGCCCCCTGGGCGACTCCCATCCCGGACTCGCCGGCTTCGCCACGGGCACCTCCTACGGCTACGCGACGCGCCCCGGCCGCGGGGTCGCGCTGCGACAGGGCTT